>CAYQZN010000198.1:0-5230 GCA_964421805.1 uncultured Woeseiaceae bacterium | reverse complement strand
CTCCAGCAGCTTCAGCCGCTTGGACAGGCGCTTGATCTTGGTCTCGGAGTTGGTGGCGTCGATCTCCTCGCGCACCTTCATGACCTCGCCGCGGAGATCCATCGTTTTCAGCATCTCGAACACGGCCTCGGCACCCATGCGGGCGTCGAACTCGTCGCCGTACTGCTCGATGGCTTCCAGATAGGACTCGTCGGAGAGGAGCTGGCAGCGCTCGAGCGGCGTCATGCCCGGATCGATGACCACGAAGGCCTCGAAGTAGAGCACGCGCTCGATCTCGCGCAGCGTCATGTCCAGCATGAGGCCGATACGCGAAGGCAGAGACTTCAGGAACCAGATGTGCGCCACCGGGCTCGCCAGCTCGATGTGCGCCATGCGCTCGCGGCGCACTTTCGTCTGGGTGACCTCGACGCCGCACTTCTCGCAGACCACGCCGCGGTGCTTCAGCCGCTTGTACTTGCCGCACAGGCACTCGTAGTCCTTGATGGGGCCGAAGATCTTGGCGCAGAACAGACCGTCTCGCTCCGGCTTGAAGGTCCGGTAGTTGATGGTCTCCGGCTTCTTCACCTCACCGTAGGACCAGGAACGGATCATGTCCGGCGAGGCCAGGCCGATGCGGATGGCATCGAAGTCCTCGGTCGGCGTCTGTGTCTTGAAGAGCTTCAGTAGGTCTTTCATATCATTCGGCCTCCAGCTCGATGTTGATACCGAGCGAGCGGATTTCCTTGACCAGGACGTTGAACGACTCGGGCATGCCGGCCTGCATCTGGTGCGTGCCGTCCACGATGTTCTTGTACATCTTGGTGCGGCCCTGCACGTCGTCCGACTTGACCGTCAGCATCTCCTGCAGCGTGTAGGCGGCGCCGTAGGCCTCCAGCGCCCACACCTCCATCTCGCCGAAGCGCTGGCCGCCGAACTGGGCCTTGCCGCCCAGCGGCTGCTGGGTGACCAGGCTGTACGGTCCGGTGGAGCGGGCATGCATCTTGTCGTCCACGAGATGGTTGAGCTTCAGCATGTACATGTAGCCGACGGTGACCGGGCGCAGGAACTGCTCGCCGGTGCGCCCGTCGATCAGGTTGGCCTGGCCGCTGGTGGGCAGATCCGCCAGCTCCAGCAGCCCCTTGATCTCGGGCTCGTCGGCGCCGTCGAACACCGGCGTGGCCATGGGCACGCCGTTCACCAGATTGCCGGCCAGCTCGACGATCTCCTCGTCGGTGAACTCGTCCAGCTGCTCCTTCTTGCCGCCGCTCTTGTTGTAGACGTCCTCGAGGAAACCGCGGATCTTCGCGGTGGCCTCCTGGGCCCGCAGCATGTCACCGATCTTCTTGCCGAGGCCCTTCGCGGCCCAGCCGAGATGGGTCTCCAGCACCTGCCCGACGTTCATGCGCGAAGGCACGCCGAGCGGGTTCAGGACGATGTCGACCGGCGTGCCGTCCTCGGTGTAGGGCATGTCCTCGACCGGAACGATGGTCGAGATGACGCCCTTGTTGCCGTGGCGGCCGGCCATCTTGTCGCCCGGCTGCACGCGGCGCTTCACGGCCAGGTAGACCTTGACCATCTTCAGCACGCCGGGGGCGAGGTCGTCGCCGGCGGTGATCTTCTGCTTCTTCTCCTCGTAGCGGCGGTCGAAGTCTTCGCGCTGGGCCTTCAGGCGCTCGGCGGTGCGCTCGAGCTCCTCGTTGGCCTCCTCGTTCTTCAGGCGGATCTCGAACCACTTCTCACGCGGCGTCTCGTCCAGATACGCCTTCGTGATCTTGCTGCCGGAGGCGAGCTTGTTCGGCCCGCCCTCGGCCACCTTGCCGAGCAGCATGCGCGCCATGCGCTCGAAGATATCGTCCTCGAGGATGCGCAGCTGGTCGTCCAGGTCCTTGCGCACGCTCTCGAGCTCCATCTTCTCGATGGACAGCGCGCGGGCGTCCTTCTCGACGCCGTCGCGGGTGAAGACGCGCACGTCGATCACCGTGCCGTCCATGCCCGGCGGGACGCGCAGCGAGGTGTCCTTCACGTCGGACGCCTTCTCGCCGAAGATGGCACGCAGCAGCTTCTCCTCCGGGGTGAGCTGGGTTTCGCCCTTCGGCGTGACCTTGCCCACGAGGATGTCGCCGGCCCCGACCTCGGCACCGATGAACGCGATGCCCGACTCGTCCAGGTTGGCCAGCGCGGAATCGCCCACGTTCGGGATGTCGGCGGTGACGTCCTCAGGCCCGAGCTTGGTGTCGCGGGCGACACAGGTCAGCTCCTCGATGTGGATGGTGGTGAAGCGGTCCTCGTGCACCACCCGCTCGGAGATCAGGATGGAGTCCTCGAAGTTGTAGCCGTTCCAGGGCATGAAGGCCACGAGCAGATTCTGCCCGAGGGCCAGCTCGCCCAGGTTCGTCGAGGGCCCGTCGGCCAGCACGTCGCCTCTGGCGATCGTGTCACCGGCGTTCACCAGCGGCCGCTGGTTGATGCAGGTGTTCTGGTTCGAGCGGGTGTACTTGGTGAGGTTGTAGATATCCACACCGGCCTCGCCCGCCTCGGTCTCCTCGTCGTTGACCCGGACCACGATGCGCGAGGCATCGACGGAATCGACCACGCCGCCGCGGTCGGCGACCACGGTCACGCCGGAGTCGATGGCCACGGCACGCTCCATTCCGGTGCCCACCAGAGGCGCCTCGGAGCGCAGCGTCGGCACCGCCTGGCGCTGCATGTTCGAGCCCATCAGCGCCCGGTTGGCGTCGTCGTGCTCCAGGAACGGGATGAGGGACGCAGCCACCGAGACGATCTGCTTCGGCGAGATGTCCATGTAGTCGATGATGCTCGGATCGGCCAGCGTGAACTCGTTGCGGTGGCGAACCGAGACGAGCTCGTCGGAGAAGCGGCCCTTGGCGTCGAGCACCGCGTTCGCCTGTGCCACCACGTACTGGCTCTCCTCGATGGCCGACAGATACTCGATCTTGTCGGTCACGCGGCCGCTCTCCACCTTGCGGTAAGGCGTCTCCAGGAAGCCGTACTCGTTGGTGCGCGCGTACACGGACAGCGAGTTGATCAGGCCGATGTTCGGGCCTTCCGGCGTCTCGATGGGGCAGACCCGGCCGTAATGGGTGGGGTGCACGTCGCGCACCTCGAAGCCGGCCCGCTCGCGGGTCAGGCCGCCCGGGCCCAGTGCGGAGACGCGGCGTTTGTGGGTGACCTCGGACAGCGGGTTGTTCTGGTCCATGAACTGGGACAGCTGGCTCGAGCCGAAGAATTCCTTCACCGCAGCCGCTACCGGCTTGGCGTTGATCATCTCCTGGGGCATCAGGCCCTCGGTCTCGGCCTGGGTCAGGCGCTCCTTCACGGCGCGCTCGACGCGGACCAGGCCGATGCGGAAGGCGTTCTCGGCCATCTCGCCCACACTGCGTACCCGGCGGTTGCCGAGGTGGTCGATGTCGTCCACCGTGCCGTAGCCGTTGCGGATCTCGATCAGCGTCTTCATCACGTCCAGGATGTCGTCCTGGGAGAGGATGCCGGAGCCGGTGATCTCGTCACGGCCGACCCGGCGATTGAACTTCATCCGGCCGACGGCGGACAGGTCATAGCGCTCCGGATTGAAGAACAGGTTGGCGAACAGGTTCTCGGCGGCCTCCTTCGTGGGCGGCTCGCCCGGGCGCATCATGCGGTAGATCTCCACCAGCGCCTCGAGCTTGGTGGTGGAGGGGTCGATGCGCAGCGTGTTGGAGATGTACGGTCCGCGGTCGAGATCGTTCACGTACAGGGTGCGGACGTGCTCGATGCCCTTCTCTGTGAAGAGCTGCACCATCTCCTCGGTGATCTCGTCGTTGGCGGCTGCCAGCAGCTCGCCGGTCTCGGTGTCCACGACGTCGTGGGCGAGGATCTTCTCCTCGAGGTACTCCGGCGGCACCACCAGGGATTCCAGCTCCGCCTTCTCGAGGTCGCGGACGTGCTTGGCGGTGATGCGGCGGCCCTCCTCGACGATCGTCTTGCGGCCGATCTTGATGTCGAAGGTGGCGGTCTCGCCACGCAGGCGCTGGGGCACCAGCCCCATGCGGATCTCTTTCTTCGACAGGTAGAAGTCGTTCTTGTCGAAGAAGATGTCCAGCATCTCCTCGTTGGTGAGGCCGAGCGCGCGCAGGATGATGGTCACCGGCAGCTTGCGCCGGCGGTCGATGCGCGCGAACAGGGCGTCCTTCGGGTCGAACTCGAAGTCGAGCCACGAACCCCGGTACGGGATGATGCGGGCAGAGAACAGCAGCTTGCCCGACGAGTGGGTCTTGCCCTTGTCGTGGTCGAAGAACACACCCGGCGAACGATGCAGCTGGGAGACGATGACCCGCTCGGTGCCATTGATGACGAATGTGCCGTTATCGGTCATCAGCGGCAGCTCGCCGAGATAGACCTCCTGCTCGCGGATGTCCTTGACCGGCTTCGGCGTGCCCGACGCCTCCTTGTCGTAGATGACCAGGCGCACCTTCACGCGCAGAGGCGCCGCGTAGGTGAGGCCGCGCAGCTGGCACTCCTTGACGTCGAAGACCGGGTCTCCAAGCCGGTAGCTGACGTACTCCAGCGCGGCGTTGCCGGAATAGCTGACGATCGGGAAGACCGTCTTGAACGCCGCGTGCAGCCCGATCTCGTCCCGGTTTTCCTCGGACTTGTCCGTCTGCAGGAACTTGCGGTAGGAGTCGAGCTGAATCGACAGGAGATAGGGCACGTTCAGGATACTCGGACGCTTGCCGAAGTCCTTGCGGATGCGCTTCTTCTCTGTAAAGGAGTAAGCCATTAGAGATTACCTCTGTACGGACATATGAATCTGTCGGGCGCAGGAAAGCCGGCCGGCGGCAATGACGCCGCCTGCCGGTCCCTGCTTGCACGGGCCGGGCCCGCGCATGGTCAGTTGAGTGCCCTCAAGTCGTTCGCTATAAGCAGTATTCGCTCGCTTACTTGAGCTCGACGCTTGCGCCGGCCTCTTCCAGCTGCTTCTTGATCTCCTCGGCATCTTCCTTGGAAGCGCCTTCCTTCACGGTGGTGGGTGCGCCCTCCACCATGTCCTTCGCTTCCTTCAGGCCGAGCCCGGTGATGGCGCGGACCGCCTTGATGACGGACACCTTGTTGCTGCCGAAGCTGGACATGTGGACGTCGAACTCGGTCTTCTCTTCGGCCGCCGCGGCTTCGCCGCCGCCTGCCGGACCCGCGGCGACTGCCACCGGAGCGGCGGCGGAGACGCCCCACTCGTCCTCCAGCATCTTCACCAGTT
>CAYQZN010000197.1:0-5231 GCA_964421805.1 uncultured Woeseiaceae bacterium | reverse complement strand
ACCTTCGGGTTATGAGCCCGACGAGCTGCCAGACTGCTCCACCCCGCATCCGCAGGACCCGAATAGTACTAGAGAAGACATGGTGGTTTCAACCGTCCCGGCAATAACATTGCCGCGACCCGTCAGCCGGGTCAGGCAATGACACTCGCACACAGGGCCAGCAGGGTGCCCGGCACCAGGCCGAGACCGAGAATGGCAAGCCCGTTCACGCTCAGCACCACCTGCATCTCGCGCGGTGCGGTCAGCGGCGAACTGTCGTCGGGCGCGTCGAAATAGACGAACTTCAGCACCCGCAGGTAGTAGAAGGCGCCGATCACCGAGAAGACCACCATCAGCAGGGCCAGCCAGGTGTAGACAACGCCCTCGGGCGCGAGGCGGCCCGCATCCAGGACGGCGGAGATCACGTTCAGCTTGGCCCAGAAACCCACCCAGGGCGGAATGCCCGCCATGCCGAACATGAAGCAGGCCATCATCGCGGCGAACCAGGGGCTGCGGCTGTTGAGCCCCTTGAAGTCGCTGATCTCCTCCGCCTCGAAACCCTGCCGTGAGAGCAGGATCACCATGCCGAAAGCGCCGGCGGCCATCAGGACGTAGGTGATGGTGTAGTACATGGCTGCCTGGTAGCCCGCCTGGGTGCCGGTGAATATGCCGAGCAGGATGAAGCCGACGTGGCCGATGGTCGAGTACGCCAGCATGCGCTTGATATTGGACTGGGCGATGGCCACGACGTTGCCGAGGCCGAGAGAGAGTACGGCCAGGATCATGAGCATGCCCTGCCAGGCACCGTGCAGCTCGGGCAGGCCGTCCACCAGAATGCGCATGGCGAGCGCGAAGGCGGCCACCTTCGGCGCCGAGGCGATCAGCAGGGTCACGGGCGTGCGGGCGCCCTGGTAGACGTCGGGCAGCCACATGTGGAACGGCACGGCGCCGAACTTGAACGCGATACCGACCACCAGGAACGCCAGTCCGAACCACAGCGCGACGTCATCCGGCCCCGCGCTGCGGATGGCCAGCGACAGCGGGCCGAACTCGAGCACGCCGGTCACACCGTAGATGTAGGAGATGCCGAACAGCAGCATGCCCGAGGCGATGGCGCCGAGGACGAAGTACTTCATGGCCGACTCGGCGGCCACGGCGGAGTCCCGGTCGAAGGCCACCAGCGCGTACAGGGCCAGTGAGAGCATCTCGAGTCCCAGGTACATGGTCAGCAGGCTGTTGGCCGAGATCATCACCAGCACGCCAAGCAGCGCGAACAGAGCCAGCGTGTAGAACTCGCCCCGGCTGAGGCCGTTCACCGTCAGATACTGGCGGGAATAGATGAACACCAGGGCCATGAGGCCCACCGAGACGATCTTCAGAATCTGGCCCATCGGATCGGCCACGTAGCTGCCCGAGAACGTGAGGGTGCGCAGGTCCGGCGCGGAGCCGAGGATGGCCGCAAGCGTCACCGCCAGCGCCCCCATCGCCAGCCACCAGGTCACGATGCGGCGTTCGTCGCTCACGAACAGGTCGGCGATCAGCACCACGCAGATCAGCCCGAGGAGCACGATCTCGGGGAGCGCGGGACTGAAATCGGGAACGATGAAATCCATCTGTCAAACCTTGGGTTGAGTAGTCCGGTTTAGCGCGCCGCTCACAGTTTCGACCGACTCATCTGATCGACCAGCTGGTCCACGCTCGCCGACATGAGATCCACCAGCGGCGCCGGCCAGACCCCCAGCAGGAGGACGGCGACGGCGAGGACGCCCAGCACCAGGAACTCCCGGCCGTTGATGTCGGACAGGCCCGCGACCCTCTCGTTGGCGACCTCGCCGAACACCACCCGCTTCACCATCCACAGGGTGTAGGCCGCGCCCAGGACGAGTGTGGTACCGGCCAGCAGCGCGTACCAGAACGAGGCCCTGAAGCTCGACAGGATCACCATGAACTCGCCCACGAAGCCGGAGGTGCCCGGCAGCCCGGCGTTTGCCATGGCGAACAGGACCATGAACGCGGCGAATACCGGCATGGTGTTCACCACCCCGCCGTAGTCGGCGATGCGCCGCGTGTGCAGGCGGTCGTACATCACGCCCACGCAGAGGAACAGGGCGCCGGAGACGAGGCCGTGAGAGACCATCTGCACCATGCCGCCCGTGAGCCCCAGCCCCGCTCCGCTGACCGAGCCGGTGGACTGTTCGATGTCCCAGAGCACGAAGAAGCCGAGGGTGACGAAGCCCATGTGCGCGATGGAGGAATAGGCGATCAGCTTCTTCAGGTCCTGCTGCACGAGGGCGACGAAGCCGATGTAGACCACTGCGATCAGCGACAGTGCGATCATCAGCCAGTCCAGCGCCTGGCTGGCATCCGGCAGGATCGGCAGGGACAGGCGGACGAAGCCGTAACCGCCCATCTTCAGCATGATCGCCGCCAGGATCACCGAACCACCGGTCGGCGCCTCCACGTGGGCGTCCGGCAGCCAGGTGTGCACCGGCCACATCGGCACCTTCACGGCGAAGGCGAGCAGGAAGGCGAGGAATATCAGGATCTGCGCCTCCATGCCGATGGGCATGGCGTGGAAATCCAGGATGCCGTAGCTGCCCGACTGCACGTAGAGCCAGATCAGCGAGACCAGCATGAACACCGAGCCGAGGAAGGTGTAGAGGAAGAACTTGAGGGTGGCGTAGATCCGCCGCTCGCCGCCCCACACGCCGATGATCAGGAACATCGGCACCAGCATCGCCTCCCAGAAGACGTAGAACAGCACCGCATCGAGCGCGCAGAACACGCCGACCATCAGCCCTTCCAGGATCAGGAAGGCGGCGAAGTACTGGGCCGGGCGCTTCGTGATGCCGCGCCAGCCGGCGATGATCACCAGGGGCGTGATGAACGTGGTCAGCAGGATCAGCGGCACCGACAACCCGTCGACGCCGAGATGGTAGAAGACGTTGAAGGTCTCGATCCACGACACCCGCTCGACGAACTGCATGGCGGCGCTTGCGCGGTCGAACCCGGTGAACAGGGGAACACTGGCCGCGAGCGTCGCCAGCGAGGCGACCAGCGCCGTCAGACGCATGGCCGATGCCCGCGGCGAGGCCGCGTCGTCGCCGTCGCCGATGACGAGCGCCAGTACGCCGCCGGCGATCGGCAACCAGATGAGCAGGCTCAGAAGATAATCGAATTCCATGGACAGACCCGTTCAGACCCCGGCGCTCAGCCGGCCCACAACAGCCAGCCGAGCAGCGCGGTGAGACCGATCACCATCGCAAACGCATAGTGGTACAGATAACCGGACTGCACCCGCCGCGCCGCCGCGGCGATGCGCCCTATAGTCCTGGCCGTCCCGTTGACCATCACGCCGTCTATGACCACCTGGTCGCCCGCCTTCCACAGCACGGTGCCGAGGCCGCGGCCGCCTGCCGCGAACACCCGCTGGTAGAGCTCGTCGGCGTAGTACTTGTTGACGAGCAGGCGGTAGACGCCGGACAGCCGGTCGCTCGCCTGCGCGGCGAGTTCCGGCCTGCGCAGCCAGACGTACCAGGCAACCCCGAGGCCCGCCAGCGCCAGATACACGGCCGGACCGGCGAACGCGTGCAGGACGAAGCCGGCCGGGCCGTGGAACTCCTCGCCCACGGCCGCCAGCGCACCGTGCTCCGGCGCCACCCGGATGGCATCGCCGAAGAAATCCCCGAACAGCAGCGGGCCGATGGCGAACCAGCCGACCAGCAGCGAGGGAATCGCCAGCAGCACCAGCGGGACAGTCACCACGGCCGGCGTCTCGTGCAGATGGGAGCGGGTGGCGGCATCCATGCGCTCCTCGCCGTGGAAGACGAGGAAGAACATGCGGAACGAGTACAGCGCCGTGACGAACACGCCGAGCAGCACGCTCCAGTAGGCGATGGCATGGGCCATGCTGCCCTGCTCCACCCACGCCGCGTGCACCGTCTCGATCAGGGCGTCCTTGGAGAAGAACCCGGCCGTGCCCGGGAAGCCGATCAGCGCGAGCGACCCTATCAGCGCGGTCCAGTAGGTGACGGGCATGTATTTCCTCAGGCCGCCCATCCGGCGCATGTCCTGCTCGTGGTGCATGGCGATGATCACCGAGCCGGCCGCCAGGAACAGCAGCGCCTTGAAGAACGCGTGGGTCATCAGGTGGAAGATGCCCGCCGCATAGGCCGAGGCGCCGAGCGCCACGGTCATGTAGCCCAGCTGTGACAGCGTCGAGTAGGCGACCACACGCTTGATGTCGTTCTGCACGATGCCGAGCAGACCCATGAAGAAGGCCGTCACCGCGCCGATGATCAGCACGAATGCCAGCGCCGTGGACGAGAGCTCGTACAGGGGCGACATCCGGGCCACCATGAAGATGCCCGCCGTGACCATGGTGGCCGCGTGGATCAGCGCGGAGATCGGCGTGGGGCCCTCCATCGAGTCCGGCAGCCAGACGTGCAGCGGCGCCTGGGCCGACTTGCCCATGGCGCCGATGAACAGCAGGATGCAGATCACCGTCATGGCGTTCCAGGGGCTGCCGGCGAAGATCGCGATCTCCTGGCCGGCGATGCGCTCGGCCTGCGCGAAAGTCTCGGCATAATCCAGCGTGCCGGCGAACATCACCACGGCGGCGATGCCGAGGATGAAGCCGAAATCCCCCACCCGGTTCACCAGGAACGCCTTCAGGTTGGCGACGATGGCCGTGGGCTTCTTGTACCAGAAGCCGATCAGCAGGTAGGACACCAGCCCCACGGCCTCCCAGCCGAAGAACAGCTGCAGGAAGTTGTTCGACATCACCAGCATCAGCATGGCGAAGGTGAACAGGGAGATATAGCTGAAGAAGCGCTGATAGCCCGGGTCGTCGTGCATGTAGCCGATGGTATAGATGTGCACCATGAGCGATACGAAGGTGACCACCACCATCATCAGCGCGCTCAGCCGGTCGATAAGAAAGCCCACCTCCATCCGCAGCCCGTCGGTGACCGCCCAGGTGTAGACGGTATAGTTCTGCACCGCGCCGCCGTCGAACAGCAGGTCCTTCAGCACCAGCAGCGAGAGCACCGCGGAGAGACCGACGGCGAGGATCGTGATCCAGTGCGCCCCGGCCCGGCCGATATATCGGCCGAACACGCCCGCGACGAAAGCGGCGACGAGGGGCGCGAGGACGATCGTGAGATGCATCGCTTGCATGCGCTAGCCCCTCATCGCGTCCATGTTCTCGACGTCGATGCTGCGCCGGCTGCGGAACAGCACCACCAGGATGG
>CAYQZN010000196.1:0-5286 GCA_964421805.1 uncultured Woeseiaceae bacterium | reverse complement strand
GAACCGCATAGAAGGCGCCAGACCGCTAGCAGCGACTCCAAGACCACCGGACCAAGACCACCAGACCAAGACCGCTCATGAAGAAAATCGGCACGGCACTCAGCGAGCATGCCACCCGGATGATGCTGCTCGGCTCCGGCGAGCTCGGCAAGGAGATCGCGATAGAAGCGCAGCGTTTCGGCGTGGAGGTGATCGCCGTGGACCGCTACGCCAATGCGCCGGCCATGCACGTGGCGCATCGCTCCCACGTCATCGACATGCTCGACCCGGTGGCGCTGCGCCAGGTGATAGAGGACGAGGAGCCGGACTTCGTGGTCCCGGAGATCGAGGCGATTGCCACTCCCGTGCTGCAGGAACTCGAGGAGACGGGCCACTGCATCATTCCGACGGCCCAGGCGACCCGGCTGACCATGGACCGGGAAGGCATCCGCCGGCTGGCCGCGGAACACCTGGAACTGCCCACTTCCGACTACCGCTTTGCAGGCACCGAGGCGGAGTACCGGGACGCGGTCGAGGCCATCGGTCTGCCCTGCGTGGTGAAACCCGTGATGAGTTCCTCGGGCAAGGGGCAGAGCGTCGTCCGCGAACCCGGAGAAGCCGACGCCGCGTGGGAGTATGCCCTGCAGGGCGGCCGCAGCGCCGGCGGACGCGTCATCGTCGAGAGCCTGATCGAGTTCGACTACGAGATTACGCTGCTCACGGTGCGCCACGAGGACGCCATCAGTTTCTGCGAGCCCATCGGCCATCTGCAGCTGAAAGGCGACTACCGGGAGTCGTGGCAACCGCAGCCGATGAGCGAGACCGCGCTGGAGCGTGCCCAGCGGGTGGCGGGCTCCATCGTGGGCGCGCTCGGGGGCCGGGGCGTATTCGGCGTCGAACTCTTCGTCAAGGGCGATCAGGTCTGGTTCAGCGAGGTCTCGCCGCGGCCCCACGACACGGGCATGGTGACCATGATCTCCCAGTACAACTCCCAGTTCGCGCTGCATGTCCGCGCCATCCTCGGCCTGCCCATCCCGGTGATCCGCCAGCTCGGGCCGTCGGCCTCCTGCGCCATCGTGGCGGAGGGCGACTCCGACAACATCCGCTTCAAGGGCGTGGACAAGGCGCTGCAGGAGCCGGACACCAGCCTGCGGCTGTTCGGCAAGCCGGAGATCCGGGGCTCGCGGCGCCTGGGGGTCGCGCTCGCGAGGGGCGACAGTATCGACGAGGCCCGGGACAAGGCGCGCCGCGCGGCGGGCGCCGTCATCTGCAAGTTCTGAGCGGCCCGGCGCGGCGCGGCGCCGGCAGCGGTCAGCCGTTCGAGGTGTCGTCCCGGTAGCGGCGGAAGTAGATGGCGCCCGCCGTAAACCCGGCCGCCACCACCAGCCCGCCCCACAGGCCCGGCGTCGCCAGGAACTTACCGGGGTCCACCAGCGAGAGCAGCCCCCCCGTCAGTCGGCCGGGCATGTCGCCGAGAGCAACGTGCAGGTTGTCGCCGCTGAAACTCGCCTGGATCCATTGCATGTACGAGAGGCGACCGAGAGCGAACCTCGCGAACAGGTTGCTATCGAACAGCAGGCGCTCGACCAGCGGAATGACGAAGAAAGGCAACACGGCCCACAGGAAAACATTCTTCTTTGCGAAGGCGGAGCAGAACAGCCCCCAGGCAATATAGGGCAGGAACCACAGCGCCGCCCCGATGAGCAGATACACGGAAAGGACCCAGATCTGCAGCAGCGGCACGGGCCGCCAGACCAGTTCCCAGGCGCTGCCGCCGCCGATCCAGACGGCGACACTCGACAGACACAGGATGACGATATGGGTCGCCGCGACGAAACCGAAGGTAATCACGGGCGCCACCAGCGCGGCGGTGATCAGCTTCGAGAGCACCACCTCGGTATCGGTGAGTGGCAGCGACTTCCAGAACAGGATGCTGCGGTCCTTGCGCTCCGCATACAGGGCGTCGATGGAGTAGAAGAAGACGAGAAAGGCGAGGCCGACGACGAAGACCGTGGACGGACCCACGGCGAGAGCGGCGACACCGGCCGCCGAGCCCGCCTGACCACCGACTTGCAAGCCGGCAACCATGTTCTCGAAACCGACGATGCGGCCGCCGCCGGTCACCAGCGCCGTGGCGACACCGAGGGTGACGATGAAGGCGATCACCATCGGCGTGAGATACAGGGCGCGATGCTCCCACAGCTCACGCTGCACCAGGAAATAGGTTCTGCGGATCATGCTCCGGCCCCCCGCAGCTTGGCGACGAACAGGTCGGCGAGACCCGGAGTCTTCACGTCGCCGAGGCCGCGCAGGCGATCCCGGTCCACGCCCTCGAAAGTGAGCACCTTCTTGCCGAACATGTCCCGCCGGGCGATGGGCTGCAGCGCCAGGGCCTCCTCGGCCCGGTCTCCGCTGGTAGTCAGCTCGACGTAGCGGGCGGCGACCTCCTCCACGCTCTCGTCGAGCACCACGCGACCGTCGTCGATGAACATCACGTCGGTGAGGATGTGTTCGATCTCTTCCACCTGGTGGGTGGTGACGATGATGGTCCGCTGCTGGTCGAAATAGTCGTTCAGGACGGTGGTGTAGAACTCCTTCCTGAACAGGATGTCCAGCCCCAGCGTCGGCTCGTCCAGCACCAGCAGCTTCGCGTCGATGGCCATGATGATGGACAAGTGCAGCTGGGTGACCATGCCCTTGGAGAGTTCCTTCACCCGGGCGTCCCGTCGTACCGGGGTGCGCTCGAGGAAGGCGTCCGCCTCGCGGCGGCTGAAATTGGGATGCACGGCCGCGACGAAGTCGAGCAGGTCGCTCACCCGGATCCAGGGCGGCAGCACGGCCACGTCGGCGACGAAACAGATGTTCTGCATCAGCTGCTTGCGCTGCCGGAACGGGTCGAGGCCGAGCACGCGCAGCTCGCCCTCGCAGTCCGTCAGCCCCAGCAGCGTCTTCAGCAGCGTGGTCTTGCCGGCTCCGTTCGGGCCGATCAGCCCGACGATGCGGCCCGGCTCGACGTCGAAGCTGACGTCGTCCACCGCGCGGGTCGAGCCGTAGCGTTTCGACACGCCGCGCGCCCGCACGACCGCCGTCATGATTCGTCGCTCCCCTCGCTTTTCGCCTTTTCCGCGCGGGCCAGAAGGTCCGCCGGGTCCAGCTCCAGGCGCTGCATGGTCGCGACCACCTCGGGCCACTCCTGCTCCAGGAACCGCTCGCGCTCGCCCTTCAGCAGCCGGTCCCGGGCGCCCGGCAGCACGTACATGCCGCGCCCGCGACGCTTCTCGACCAGGTCTTCGTCGACCAGCTCCTGGTAGCCCTTGAGAACGGTCAGGGGGTTCAGCCGGTATTCGGCCGCGACGTTGCGCACCGACGGCAGCGCATCGCCGTCCTTCAGCACGCCTTCGAGGATCATCGCCACGACCCGGTCACGGAGCTGGCGGTAGATCGGCTGGTTGTCACTCCAGTCAGCTTCCATCAGCTCCCTGCCCCGGGGACCGGCCATATCGGCCATATCGGCCATACCGACCCCGGTAGTGTCCGCGGAGGACCCGATCTGCGCTGCGCCGAGACTCACTCATCCCCTCGCTCAGCCTTTACCGGCCTCCAGAAAGAGGATGTGGTCCGGGCCGGAGGGCATATCCGCGCCATCCTCGCCGCCCGACCTCAGCTCGCTCGCCACCAGCGCCATCGCCATCAGCATGAGTACCGCAAGGCCAAGCGTGAGTCTGCCGCCTGTCTCCTGTCCGCCGTTCATCTCTTCAACCTCTCTGTCACCGGGTTCGTTCCCTGTTTCGGTCCTGTTTCGTGCCAATTCCGCTCGCAGGCAGGCGACTCTGCGCCTATGTGAACGGGTGTTGTAGTCAACTATAACACCAGATGCGGGGAAATCAAGACCTGCTTCACATTCCGCAGCCGACGAACCCCGCCGGACGGCTGCAGCCGTTCATACGGGGGTGAGCAGCGAGGAGCCGTACGTGCCCGACGCCGATGCCGTTACGCCGCCGCCGGCGGTCGCATACACTGGCCCGATGACGCCATCGGACCCGGACGTAAGATTGATGCTGCGTTACCGGGACGGTGACCCGGCTGCCTTCGACGCCCTCTACAGCCGGCACAAGGACGGCCTCTACCGCTATCTGCTGCGGCTCTGCCTCGATCCCGCCACGGCGGAGGACCTGTTCCAGGAGGCCTGGGGCAAACTCATCGCGGCGCGCCATCGCTACCGGCCGACGGCCCGGTTTTCCACCTATCTGTACCGGGTCGCCCACAATTGTTTCGTGGACCACTATCGGCGCCACCGCAACCGCGGCCGGGAGGAGGATGCCGACGCCGTGGCGCTGACGGCCCGCGACGGCGACCCGGGGCGCGAGACCGAGCGCGCGCTTGCCCGCGTCCGACTGGAGCGCCTGCTGGCCGCACTGCCTCCCGAACAGCGCGACGCCTTTCTGCTGCGTGAGGAGGGCGGGTTGTCGGTTGCGGAGATCGCCGAGGCGACCGGCGTGGGTGCCGAGACGGCCAAAAGCCGGCTGCGCTACGCCTACCGCAAGCTGCGGGAAGGATTCGCGCCGCTGGCCGAGGGCGCTGGAGGACGAGAGGATGGCTGATCCCGGGCAGGATCACGGCAAGCACCGTCACGCGGACCGCGACACGGCGACAGTGGTCGACGAGGCGGTGTCCCGCGCATACCGGGAACTCGCCCGCGAACGTGCGCCCGCGGCGCTGGACGAGCAGATCCGCGCGCGGGCCCGCCGGGCGCCGCCCGCACGGCCCTGGCAGCAGCCTCTGGCCATCGCCGCTACGCTGGCACTGGCGGTGGCGCTGGTCCTGCAGGTCGCCACGCCGCCGGGCGACGGACAGCCGGCTCCCCGCCGGGAAAGCGCACCGCGCAGTCCCGCCGCAGACACCGTGGCCGACGAGGTTTCCGCCGACACCCCGGCCGCTTCCGCACCGGCGCCACGGGCTGCGCTTCCGGCCGCACTGCAGCCGGACCGCGCCGATGCCGGGCAGGCGGTGTCAGAACTCGGCCGCGCCAGTCGCAAGGCAGCGCAATCGCTGGCCGGCAACGGAGCCGCAACGGCGTCGGCCCATTGCGCGGACCACACCGAAGACGCCGACGCCTGGCTGGCCTGCATCGCGGAACTGGAGGCCGCCGGCGAGCAGGCCGCGGCGGAGCGGGAGCGGCGGGCGTGGGCCGCGCGCCACGGCTCTGAGGCCGACCCGGCCGACTGAGTCCGGACGTCGACCATGCTAGAATCCGGCACCCCGCAGGGCAGTCAGGTGTCAGCAAAATGAAGAAACCCGTCCACGTCA
>CAYQZN010000195.1:0-5295 GCA_964421805.1 uncultured Woeseiaceae bacterium | reverse complement strand
CACCAGCTGCGCTTCGTGGACCAGCAGGCCAACGAGGCGGACCAGGACGAATTCGAGAAGACGATGGTCATCCCGCCGAGTCAGCACCGTCCGGAGCATATTGACGAGGCGCAGAAGGCCGTCGAGGAGGCGGCAGGCGTCGCGCGGGAACCGGCGACGGCGCACACGGCAACGGCCGCCTCGGACGCCGCGCCGGCGCCGGCGGCACTGCCCACGGCCAAGCTGCAGGTGCTCTCCGGAGCGTTCGCCGGGCGGGAACTCGAGCTGACCAAGGCGCTGACCACGCTGGGCCGGCCCGGCGTGCAGGTGGCTGCCATCACCCGGCGCGCCGAAGGCTACTATGTGGTGCACGTCGACAGCGGCAAGGAAGGCGACTATCCGCGGGTCAACGGCGAGTCGATCGGGCCGCAGGCGCGCAAGCTGACCGATAACGACGTGCTGCAGCTCGCCGGCGTCAAGATGGGCTTCTTCCTGACCTGAGCTCCGTGCGGATCCCGCCGCTCCGGCCTATTCGGTGACCTTGATCACCCGCTCCGTGACCCGGCAGACGAGTTCGTAGGGGATCGTGTCCGCGTAGCGGGCCACCTCCTCGACGGGCAGCCCCCTGCCCCACAACACCACCTCGTCGCCCACCGCCGCTTCGGGCAGATCACTGAGATCCACGGTAATCATGTCCATGGAAACGCGCCCGGCAATAGGCGCACGCCGGCCGCCCACCAGCACCGGCGCGCCGTCCGGCATGCACCAGGGGTAGCCGTCGCCATAGCCCACGGCCGCGATGCCGAGGCGCATGTCGCGCTCCGCCCGGTAGCGACCGCCGTAGCCGATCCGCTCGCCGGCAGCGACCGGCTTGACGGCGATCAGCGTGGAGAGGAACTCCATGGCCGGTTCGAGCCCGAGCTCCGCGCCCGTGTCGCCGGGGAACGGCGATATGCCGTACAGGCAGATGCCGGGGCGAATCCAGGCGGGACCGAACGACGGATGGCCCGCCGCCATCGCGTCCAGGTCCGGCTTCCAGCCGAGTATGGCCGCGGAATTGGCCAGGGTGACGGCACCGTCGAAGCCGTCGGCAGCCGCCTGCAGGGAGCGGATCTGGGCCGGCGTCATGCCGTCGTCCAGGCGTTCGGCCTGCGCGAAGTGGGACATGAGCCTGAGTTCAGCCACGGCAGGCGAGGCCCGCAGGGCGCGCACGGCCTGCGCTACGTCCTCCGGGGCGATGCCCAGCCGGTGCATCCCGGTATCCACTTTCAGCCACACCGTCAGAGGCAGCTCCGGCGGCTGTGCCGTCAGCAGTCGAACCTGCTCGCCGCTATGGACCACCAGCTCGAGCCGCTGCGCTCTCGCGAGCCCCAGGTCGTGAGCGTCGTATACTCCCTCGAGCAGCACCAGCGGCTTGTCGATGCCGGCCTCACGGAGGCGCAGAGCCTCCTCCATGCGCGCCACCGCGAAGGCGTCGGCCGCCTCCAGCGCCGTCGCAGCCGCCACCAGCCCGTGGCCGTAGCCGTTCGACTTGATGACGGCCATCACCCGGTAGTCTGGCGCGCGTCTCCTCAGCTCGGCCAGGTTGTGCCTGAGTGCGCCGGTATGCACCCGCGCGCAGGCCGTCGCCCTCACTGATACGGTCCGTCGCCCCAGGCGTCCGGCGCCCAGTTCTCGAACTTGGTGAAGCGGCCCAGGAAGGTGAGCGGGAATTCGCCCGTGGGGCCGTTGCGCTGCTTGGCAATGGTGATGTCCGCGATGCCCTTGCGCGGCGAGTCGGCGTCGTAGACTTCGTCCCGGTAGATGAAGCAGATGATGTCCGCGTCCTGCTCGATGGCGCCGGACTCGCGCAGATCCGACATCACCGGCTTCTTGTCCTGACGCTGCTCGACGCTGCGGTTGAGCTGCGAGAGCGCGATGACCGGCACGGACAGCTCCTTGGCCAGCGCCTTCAGCGAGCGGGAGATCTCGGAGATCTCGGTGGCCCGGTTCTCCTTGTTGCCGGGCACCTGCATCAGCTGCAGATAGTCCACCACGATCAGGCCGAGGCCGTGCTCGCGTTTCAGCCGCCGGGCGCGCGCCCGCATCTCGGTGGGCGACAGGGCCGGGGTGTCGTCGATGAAAATCGGCGCGTCGGACATCAGCTGCACGGCCGTGTTGATGCGTGACCAGTCCTCGTCGGGGAAGCGGCCCGTGCGCAGGTGGCTCTGGTCCACGCGGCCGAGCGAGGAGATCATGCGGAACGCGAGCTGGTCGGCGCTCATCTCCATGGAGTAGATGGCGGTCGGCACCTTGGCACCGATCGCGGCATTCTCCGCGATATTGATGGCGAGGGTCGTCTTGCCCATGGACGGGCGGCCGGCGATGATGATCAGGTCGCCGCTCTGCAGGCCCGCCGTCATCTTGTCGAACTCGGTGTAGCCGGAGGAGATGCCGGTGATGTCGCCGTCCGACTGGTGCAGCATGTCGATCCGGTCGATGGTCTCCGGCAGGATGGACTTCAGGCTCTTGAAACCGCCCCGCCGGGAGCCCTGCTCGGCGATCTCGAACACCCGGCGTTCGGCGTCGTCCACCAGCTCGCTGGACGTGCGCCCCTCCGTGGTGAACGCGCTGCCCGCGATCTCGTTGCCGGCGGAGATCAGCTGGCGCAGTACGGAGCGCTCACGCAGAATCTCTGCGTAAGCGCGCACGTTGGCCGAGCTCGGCGTCTCGTTGGCGAGCGTGGCCAGGTAGTCCAGGCCGCCGACCCGGGCCAGCTCCCCCCGGTTGTCCAGGTGCTCGTGCAGCGTGACCGCATCGGACGGCTGACCGCTCTCGGACAAGCGCCCGATGGCGTCGAAGATGAGCTGGTGGTCCTTGCGGTAGAAGTCCTGCGCCGTGACGATGTCCGCCACCTTGTCCCAGGCGGCGTTGTCCAGCATCAGCCCGCCGAGCAGCGACTGCTCGGCCTCCATGCTGTGTGGCGGCGTCCGCAGGCGCGATTCCGCCGCGTCGCGCGCCTCCTGCTCTTCCAATGCCCGGACCATTGTATTTGGGTAATTGACTAATTGAGTCGCTGACGGCTCCCCTGTTCCCTAGGCGCCCGTCTCCGGCTCCTCCGGGACCACCACGACGGTGATCTCGACGTCGACGTCGGCGTGCAGGTGCACACCGATGGTGTGCTCGCCCGCCTCGCGCAGCGGCCCCTCTTCCGGCAGCCGCACCTCGGCACGCTCGATCTCGACGCCCTTCGCGGTCACCGCGTCGGCGATCTCGACGGTGCCGACCGAGCCGAACAGCTTGCCCTCCGGACCGACCTTCGCCGGAATTTCGACCCGCATGTCGGCGAGCTTCTCGGCCCGGGCCCTGGCGACACCCAGTTCGTCGGCGGCCTGCTTCTCGAGCTCCGCGCGCATGGCCTCGAACTTCGCCACGTTCGCCTTCGTGGCCAGCGTCGCCTTGCCCTGGGGCAGCAGGTAGTTGCGGCCGTAGCCGGATTTCACGGTCACCTTGTCGCCGATGGTGCCGAGGTTTTCGATCTTCTCGAGCAGTATCACTTCCATTCCGTTCACCCGTTGTCAGAGTGCTGCGCCAGGCAGCCTACGTTACCAGATTCACTCCTGCCCGGAGACGGCCGGCACGCGCCGGCGGATGTCTATCCAGGCATCCAGGTAACCGCCCAGGGACAACGCCCCGATGACGGCACCGGAGACCGGCGACGGCAGTATCGCCAGTACGTATATCACGATCAGCAGCGCCGGCGGCCACTGCCGCGCCACGAACAGCCCGTGCACCAGCGCGAGGCCCTGCACGACGAACGCCACCAGCAGCGCCAGCGCCGAATTCACCAGCCACGGCGAGCCGGTCAGCGTCGCCGCCACGCTGATGACGGCAGTGGCGAGCGCCAGCGTGCGCCCCAGGTTCAGCTCCCGGAAGCGGCCGAATACCGGCTCGCGCTCCGGCAGCAGCGTGTACAACGCGTAACCCAGCAGAATCACCAGCATCGTGCCGACCCAGCTCATGCCGAACGCGAGGCCCGTGATCAGTACCTGCGCGGTCGCCACGAATGCCGAGGCGTCCATGGCCATGCCGCCCGCCTCGGAGATGTTGCCGGCGAACTGTTCCAGGAACGGCCGCCAGAAACCGGCCACGTCGTCCACCTGCACATAGAATAAGCCGACGCCCACCAGCATCAGGACCGCGAGCGCCTGCGCCGTCAGGGTCAGCGAGCGGCTGGAGACCAGCAGCCAGACGGCGGCCAGGCTGCCTCCCTGCACCAGCGCCAGATACCACACCAGGGACATCTGAAAGTCCTGCATCACCGCGACGGCGGCGATCAGCAGCACGGAAGCCAGCAAAGCCGCCGCGACTCCCTCGCGCAGGCCCCGGGCCAGCACCGTCAGCACGGTGGTCGCGCCGCTCAGCACCGGCAGTACCGGGAACAGCGCCGCAATCACCAGCACCGCGCGATGAAAGCGGGCCGTAATCCAGACAGCGATCTGTCGCATGGGACCCGCCGCCGGCCTTGTACCTGAAGAGGCCGGCGGCCCGGCCGTCAGTGACGGTCGGTGTAAGGCAGCAGCGCCAGGTAGCGGGCGCGCTTGACGGCCGTGGACAGCTGCCGCTGGTAGTGGGACTTCGTGCCGGTGATGCGGCTGGGAACGATCTTGCCCGTCTCCGAGATAAAGCTCTTCAGCAGGCCGATGTCCTTGTAGTCGATCTCTTCGATGCCTTCGGCGGTGAAACGGCAGTACTTGCGCCGGCGGGAATAGCGACTCATGACAATACTCCTGTTCAGGCGGAGCCGGCTTTCGCCGTCTCGCTGTCTTCTGCGGACGTCTCGGAGGCGGCTTCCTCGCCGCCCTCATCGGCAGAGGCCGTTTCCACGGTCTCTTCCTTCGTCTCGTCCTCTTTCTCGTCCTCTTTCTCGTCCTCGGCCTTCTCCTCCTCCTCGGCGGCCCGGGCACGGGCCTCGGCCTCGGCGCGGGCGTCGCGACGACGCTGGGCCTCGCGCTCCTTGGCCTTCTCGTCCTCGACGGCCTTGGCCATCGGCGAGGCCTCGGTGACGGCCTCGTCGCGCTTGATCACGAGGTGGCGGAGCACCGCATCGTTGAACTTGAACGCGCCGGTGAGCTCATCGAGCGTCTCTCTGGCGCACTCGATGTTCATCAGGACGTAGTGGGCCTTGTGGGCCTTGGCGATGGGATGGGCGAGCTGGCGACGGCCCCAGTCTTCGAGGCGGTGGATATTGCCGCCGCCGTCGGTGATCATGCTCTCGTACCGCTCCACCATGGCCGGTACCTGTTCGCTCTGGTCAGGGTGGACCAGAAACACGAT
>CAYQZN010000194.1:0-5300 GCA_964421805.1 uncultured Woeseiaceae bacterium | reverse complement strand
ATCGTGTGCCCTCGAAGGTGTAGGCGTAGACGGGATGGGTATCCAGCATGGCGGCTATGGCATCGGTCAGCTGGATCTCACCGCCGGCACCCCGCTCCGTCTTCTCCAGCTTGTCGAAGACGACCGGATCCAGCAGGTAGCGGCCCACCACGGCCAGTGTCGACGGCGCCTCCTCGGGCGCGGGCTTCTCCACCATCTGGCGGATCCGCTGGCGCCCCGGTGCATCCTCTTCCACCGCCACGATGCCGTAGCTGGAGGTCTTGTCACGGGGGACCTCCTGCACGGCGAGGACACTGCCGTCATGCTCGGCATACTCGGCCGCCATCTGCTTCAGACAGGGCACCTCGGCGTCGATCAGGTCGTCGGCCAGGTGGACGAAGAAGGGCTCGTTGCCGACCGCGGGCCGGGCGCAGAGCACGGCATGACCCAGTCCGTGGGGGATGCCCTGGCGGATGAACACGCAGTCCACGCCTGCCGGCAGGGTGTTGCGCACCGTGTCCAGCAAGCGTTCCTTTCCTGATTCGGCGAGGGCGCGTTCCAGCTCGGGATCGACGTCGAAGTGATCCTCGATCGCCCGCTTCGTGCTGCCGGTGACGAATACGAGCTTGGTAGCGCCTGCCGCGATCGCCTCTTCCACCGCATACTGGATCAGCGGCTTGTCGACGACCGGCAGCATCTCCTTCGGGCTGGCCTTGGTGGCGGGCAGGAAACGGGTGCCCCTGCCTGCGACGGGGAAGACGGCGGTCCGTACCGGTTTGCTCAATGTCGCGCTCCTCTCCTGGGTGACGCGACCAGTTTAGCGAGCGCACCGGTTGTTGACCATGCGGTCCCCGCCGGGGCCGGCGGGGACCGCGGCGCGACCGGCCGGTCTACTCGGCGGACTTCTCCGCAGTAGCCAGTCGGATATTGTCCCGATTGGCCGCCAGGGTGCGCTCGCCCACACCCTTCACCGCCAGCAGATCGTCGACGCTGCGGAACGGCCCGTTCGCCTGCCGATAGGCCACGATGGCACGGGCGCGGGCGATGCCGATACCGTCCAGCTCCGCCGCGATGGTCTCGGCGTCCGCCGTGTTGACGTTCACCGGGCCCGAGACGGCGGCCAGCGGCGCCAGCAGGCCCGCGAGCACCGCCGTAATCCATGGGGTTCTTCTCGTCATTGCACTGTTCCTCCGGTTGCTGTTGCGCGGGCACCGACTCTGCGCCCGCTTACCGGAAGATCATGCCGGGGCGGCCCGGCGGCAGCCGGCCGTCATTCTCGCCGAAGCGCGGAGATTAGGCGGGCGGGCCGGAGATCTCGCCCTGGCGCAGCAGGGAGTCGAAGCGGACCTTCTCGGCCGGCCTCTGGCTTTCCCAGGCCTTGCAGCTCGGACACTGCCAGAGCAGCTGCATGCTGGAGAAACCGCATTCCTTGCAGCGATAGCGCGGGGAGCGGCGCGCCAGCAGGGCGAGCCCTTCACGGATTCGGGCAATGGCCTCGCGGCGCGGCTCGCTGCCCGCGGTCGCCAGTTCCTGTCCGGCCACGAAGGCCGCCAGCGTCGGCTCCGTGAGAATGTAGTGCTCGACGCAATCGTCGATGACCGGCCCGCGCAGGTCGTGCAGGATGGCGCTGTAAGCGATGGCATTGCGGTAGTCGGCGTTGCGCCGGATCAGCGCCTCTATCTCCTGCTGCAGTTCGCCGGCCCTGCCGGTGCTCTCCAGGAGATCGGCCATGCGGGGCAGGACCTCCACCAGAAAATCCGGATGTTCCTCCAGCGTGCGCCGATAGAGGCGCAGGGCAGTGCGGGCGTCCCCCTGCTCCCGGGCGATGCGCGCCCGATCGAGCGCGCCGCGCACGGTGGGCCGGCGCCGGCTGCGGGCCTTGCGCAGCAGGTTGCGGGCCCGCTGCCATTCGCCGCGTCCCATGGCCTGCTCGGCCAGTTCGCAGTAATAGTGGGGCACCCGCCGGCTCATGGAACCGCGGCTGTCCTCGAGCCGCTCGCCGGCCTCGATCGCCTTCTCCCACTCGTGCTCCTGCTCGAAGATGCCGCAGAGAGCGAGCAACGCCTCTTGCCGATACACCGGTTTGTCCGTCAGCGTCTCGAACATCTTCTCCGCCCTGTCCAGCAGGCCGGCGCGCAGATAGTCGCGGGCGAGCGCGTTCATCGCCTCGTCCCGTTGCTCCGTGGAGAGGTCCGGCCGGGCGATGATGTTCTGGTGAATCCGGATCGCCCGGTCCACTTCGCCGCGCCGGCGGAACAGGCTGCCCAGGGCGAAGTGGGTCTCCAGCGTGTCGTCGTCGACGCGGACAACCTTCAGGAACAGGTCGAGCGCCTGGTCCGTCTGCTCGTTCAGCAGGAAGTTGAGGCCCTTGAGGTAGTCGCTGCTGAGATTGCCCCCGTTTTCTTCCCGCTCACGGCTGCTCTCGCCGAACCGGCCGAACAGCCATCCGGCCGCCGCGATCAGCAGGAATAGCCCGGCGAGTAGAAATGCCTGGTTACTCGGCAGCATCTTGGAGCGGCAGGCTGCGCAGCTTGCTCACCTCCTGCTCCGCAGCCGCCAGGTTCTTGCGCAGCCGCCTGCGCTCGGCCACCGATCTCAGGACGAAGAATCCGGCGCAGAACAGGCCGAACAGCCAGCCCAGCGCGAAGGTGATGGTGAAAGCAACCGCGATCTGCGTCTGCACCGTCGTGAATGCCAGATCGAGGCTGACCTCCTGGGTGTTCAGCCAGGTGAAGACGATGATCGCCACGAGCAGGGCGATGATGAGGACGATGGTCGCGATCTTGCGCAGCATACCGGCACCTGAATCAGCAGCGGGGCTCAGTGGAGCGCCCCCTCACGAGTCTAGTGCAGATGGCTGCGGATTGGTAAGCCCGCCGCCGGCCGGTCAGTTCTTGATGGGGAGGTGTCGGCTCTCGTTGACCCGCTCGCGCAGGTCCTTGCCCGGCTTGAAATGGGGAACGTGCTTGCCGGACAGGGCGACCGCCTCGCCGGTCTTCGGATTACGCCCCATGCGCGGCGGGCGGTAATGCAGGGAGAAGCTGCCGAAGCCGCGGATCTCGATGCGATCGCCGCTGGCCAGCGCATCGCTCATGATCTCCAGCAGATGCTTGACCGCGAGCTCGACGTCTTTGGCGGGCAGATGCTTCTGCTTTCTGGCGATTATCTCGATCAGTTCAGACTTCGTCATAGGTGCGTTCGCTTTCTTCCGCCCGCGCAACCGCGCGGCTCCCCGCTATCCGCAAGCGCCCGGGCGGTGCTCCCGCCCGGGCGCCTCCGGTCCCCTGTCAGTCGGAATTGCCGGAGATCTGCTCCTTCAGCAGCTCGCCCAGCGTCGTACCGGAGGCGCTGCCGCCGGACTCCGACTTGTAGCTCTCGACGGCTTCCTGCTCCTCATGGGCCTCCTTGGCCTTGATGGAGAGTTGCACGCTGCGGTTCTTGCGATCCACCGCCGTGAACTTGGCCTCCACCTCTTCGCCGGTCTTCAGCACGGTGCGGGCGTCTTCCACCCGTCCGCGCGCCAGCTCCGAGGCGCGAAGGTAGCCGGTGATGCCGCCGCCGAGATCCACCTCGGCGCCGCGGGCATCCACTTCCGTGACCGTGCCCTTGACGATGCTGCCCTTCGGGTTCTGCGCCAGCCAGGACGAGAAAGGATCCTGATCGAGCT
The DNA here is from genome assembly GCA_964421805.1 of uncultured Woeseiaceae bacterium. Classification (GTDB taxonomy): domain Bacteria; phylum Pseudomonadota; class Gammaproteobacteria; order Steroidobacterales; family Woeseiaceae; genus Lentisalinibacter. Next base: position 1,654 of record CAYQZN010000194.1, on the reverse strand, counting down.
GCTTGATGCCGAGGGAGATCCGCTCGCGCTCGGGGTCGATGGCCAGCACCATGGCTTCCACTTCCTGACCCTTGCGGTAATTGCGGACGATGTCCTCGCCGGACTCGTCCCAGGAGATGTCGGACAGATGCACGAGCCCGTCGATATCGCCTTCGAGACCGATGAAGATGCCGAAGTCGGTGATGGACTTGATCTGGCCGCTGACCTTGTCGCCCCGGTTGTAATTGGCGGCGAACTCGGCCCACGGGTTCGGCTTGCACTGCTTGATGCCGAGCGAGATGCGGCGGCGGTCCTCGTCGATGTCGAGCACCATCACCTCCACCTCGTCGCCGACCTGCACCACCCGCGACGGATTGACGTTCTTGTTCGTCCAGTCCATCTCGGAGACGTGCACCAGGCCTTCGACGCCGTCCTCGATCTCCACGAAGCAGCCGTAATCGGCGATGTTCGTGACGCGGCCGAAGATGCGGGTGGTCGGCGGGTAGCGCCGGCTGATGTTCTGCCACGGGTCGGCACCCAGCTGCTTGATGCCGAGGGAGACGCGCTGACGCTCGCGGTCGAACTTCAGGATCTTCACCTCGATCTCGTCGCCGACGTTGACGATCTCGGAGGGGTGCTTGACCCGCTTCCACGCCATGTCGGTGATGTGCAGCAGACCGTCGATGCCGCCGAGATCCACGAAGGCGCCGTAGTCGGTCAGGTTCTTCACGATACCCTTGACCACGTGGCCTTCCTGCAGACTCTCCAGCAGCGCCTCGCGCTCGGCACTGTATTCTTCCTCGACCACCGCGCGGCGGGAGACCACCACGTTGTTCCTGCGCTGGTCGAGCTTGATGACCTTGAATTCGAGGACCTTGCCCTCGAGGTACGACGGGTCACGCACCGGCCGCACGTCGACCAGCGAGCCGGGCAGAAACGCCCGCACGTTGTCGATCTCGACCGTGAAGCCGCCCTTGACGCGGCCGTTGATGACGCCGTTGACGATCTCGCCCTTCTCGAACGCATCTTCCAGATGGGTCCAGGTCCGGGCCCGGATGGCCTTCTCCCGGGACAGGCGCGTCTCGCCGAAGCCGTCCTCGACGGCGTCCAGCGCCACCTCGACGGTATCGCCGACCGCGACGTCGACTTCGCCGTTCTCGTTCTGGAACTGTTCGGCCGGGATGACCGCTTCGGATTTCAGGCCGGCGTTGACGATGACCACGTCTTCGTTAACGGAAACGACCATGCCATTCAGGATGGAGCCAGGTTTGATCTGTTGACTGGCAATGCTCTCTTCGAAGAGCTCAGCAAATGATTCAGACATTGATTTGGAAACCATGCCGCCCGCAGGCAGCCCTCGTTGAAAATACACGCCTGCCGCTTCCTGCGACCGACGGTCCACACAAAATAAAAGCCGGACTACCCTGTCCGACCTGAACTACCCTGCCTGCTCGTCGCCGAGCCTTTCCGCTGCCAGACCGAGCACCTTTTCAGTCACCTGCTCGATGCCCAGCGACGTCGAATCGATCACGATGGCGTCCTCGGCCGGGACCAGCGGCGCCACCGATCGCTCGGTATCTCTGCGGTCACGCTCCGCGATATCGCGGGCAAGGCCGGCAAGCGTAACACCAATACCCTTGTCTTTCAACTGCTTATAACGCCTCCGAGCCCTCTC
>CAYQZN010000193.1:0-5398 GCA_964421805.1 uncultured Woeseiaceae bacterium | reverse complement strand
TGGACGGCGGCCACGAGCGCTGGGAGTCCTACGCGGACTGGCGCGACAAGCAGTCCGCCGAGGATCCGATGCTGCCGTATGATCCGGCGGACGACTTCGAGCAGCTCTACACCAGCGGCACCACCGGGCACCCGAAGGGCGTGCAGCTGACCCACGGCGCCTGGTTCCCGGCCGTGGATGCGGCCACCAAGGTGGACTGGGCGGCGTACGAGCCGGGCGAGACCGCGCTCATCTGCATGCCGGTGTTCCACGTCGCGGGCTCCAACAGCGGCCTGTTCTCGCTGATGCAGGGCACCCGCACGGTGATCGTGGCGGACTTCGATCCCCAGGAGATCCTGCGGCTGCTGGACGAGTACGACGTCAACCACACCTTCTTCGTGCCGGCGGTGATCCTCGCCCTGATCCACCAGCCCAACGTGGCCGAGTTCGACTACTCCAGCCTGCGCAACATCGCCTACGGCGCCTCGCCCATCGCCGAGGCGGTGCTGCTGAAGGCCCGCGAGGTGTTCGGCTGCAACTTCACTCAGCTCTACGGCCTCACCGAGAACCTGGGGCTGGCCACCCAGCTGCCGCCGGCCGATCACGACCCGGCGCGGGGCAAGCTGCGCTCCTGCGGCGTGCCCTACGAGGGCTCGGCGATCCGCATTCTCGACGCGGACGGCAACGAGCTGCCCGCAGGCGAGGTGGGCGAGATCTGCCTGAAATCGGACTGGCTGATGAAGGGCTACTGGAACCGGCCGGAAGCCACCGCCGAATCCATGCACGACGGCTGGTTCCACACCGGCGACGCGGGCTACTTCGACGAGGACGGTTACCTCTACATCCACGACCGCCTGAAGGACATGATCATCTCCGGCGGGGAGAACATCTATCCGGCAGAGGTGGAGAACGCGCTGTTCGCGCATCCCGCGGTGGCCGACGTCGCAGTCATCGGCGTGCCCGACGAGAAATGGGGCGAAGCGGTCAAGGCCATTGTCGTGCGCAAACCCGGCGAGGAGCTGACCGCCGGCGGGCTGATCGACTTCGCCCGCGAGCGCATCGCCCGCTACAAGGTGCCGCGCAGCGTGGACTTCGTCGACGAGCTGCCCCGCAACCCCAGCGGCAAGGTGCTGCGGCGCGAGCTGCGCGAGCAGTACTGGCAGGGTCGCGACCGGCAGGTGTCGTGAGCGGGAGCGGCGCCGATACCGGAGCCGCTGGCAACGAGGCCGTCGGCGGTACCGCGGACAGCAGGCCGGCGACGGCGTTCCAGCTCAAACGCGGCCGCCTGCTGCGAGCCGCGGCGGCCTGCTTCAACCGGAAGGGCTACAGCGGCACATCGCTGCGGGACGTGGCGGACCGGCTCGGCATGACGGACGCCGCCATCTATCACTACGTCCCGGGCAAACAGGAACTGGTCTACGAGTGCTATCTGCGGGCGGCGGAGATCGGCGCAGCGGCGCTCGCGCGCGCCGTCGGCGAGGGCGGCAGCGGCCTCGATCAGTCGCGCCGTTATCTGCGCTACCACCTGGAGGCGATGTGCGGCGACGAGGGGCCGATCGCCATCATGAGCGAGATTCCGGCGCTGGCGCCCCGCCACCGCGAAGAGATTCTGCGCCGCTCCCGCGCGCACAGCCGGGCCTTCGAAGCCATCCTGGAGCAGGGTATCGGCGACGGCAGCATCGCGCCCTGCGACGTGCGCATGACCGGCAACGCGATCATGGGCGCCGTCAACTGGGTGCCGAAATGGTTCCATGGCGACCCCGGCGTGGCGGCGCAGATCCTCGCCGAGTTCCCCGCCATCCTGACCCGGGGGCTGGCGCCGCGATGACGCGGACCGCCCGACTGCCCGCCCTCCTCTTGTCACTGCCCGCGGCCCTGCTCGCCGCCGGCCTGCCGCAGACCGGCGAGACGGAGGAGGAGGAAGAGCCGCTGCCGCTGTGGGAGGTGGGCGCCGGTGCGGCGGCAGCATGGACGCCGGACTATCCCGCGGCGGAGGACTCGAGCGGCCGTGTCCTGCCCTTCCCGGCCGTCGTCTACCGGGGCGACTTCCTGCGCATCGGCGATTCCAGCGTGGTGTCCGGCCGCCTGTTCCGCTCGCCCCGGCTGGAACTGGACGTGAGCCTGGACGGCTCCCTGGACGCCGAGAGCGACGACATCGACGTCCGCCGCGGCATGCCGGATCTCGGTTTCCTGTTCGAGGTCGGGCCGGAGCTGGAGATCGTGCTGAACGACCCGGCGGACGAGTCCCGCACGCTGAAACTGGAGCTGCCGTTGCGCGGCGTCTTCTCCTGGGACGACGATGGCCTCCGCTCCCGGGGCCTGGTGTTCAACCCGGAGCTGGAGTACGAGAAGCCGGAGTTCGCCGGCACCCCCTGGGAGCTGTCCCTCAGCGTCGCGCCGGTGTTCGCGACGGAGAAGCTGCACGAGTACTTCTACACCGTGGATCCGGCCTACGCGACGCCGTCGCGGCCGGTATACGAGGCACGGGGCGGCTACCTGCAGACGGAATTCGGCGCCCGGCTGACCCGGCGCGACCCGAGGCGCTTTCTGTTCGTGGGGGCCACCGTGAACGTCCACACCGGGTCCCGCAACGAGGCCAGCCCGCTCTATCGCCGCGACCTGACCTGGGCGGTGTACGCCGGCGTGATCTTCGCCTTCTGGCAGAGCGAGGAACCGGCGCCGGACTGAGGGTCTGCGAAGCGGCGAGCGGGCGCTAGTCCGCCGTCCCGGTCTCCTCTGCGGCCCCGTCCGCGGCGTCTTCGTCTTCCGCCAGGTCCTGGTCCAGCTCGTCCGGGAGCGTCTCCAGCTCGCCGAACTCGACGTAGCCCTGCAGGTACTGGTAGCGGCGCTGCAACCGTTCCTCGATAGCGGCGTAATAGCGCGTGGCATCCACGGAACGCCCGTTGCGCAGGACCACCGTCATCGGCGCGCCGACGGATGCCCCGACGCGGCCGGTGCGCTTCTTCAGGCGCAGCTCGTCGATGCGGATCAGACGGCGCACCAACTTGCGGTCGCCGTACTTGCCCGCGAGGCGCTCGTACTCGGCCATGCCGGCCTCGAGTTCGGCCGGCGCGAGCCGGGTCTCCAGCTCCTCCATGACGCTCACCAACTCGTCGTGGCCCCGCTCCGCGGCGAGCCGATACCAGGCGTAGGCTCTGGCGACGTCGCGCTCGGTGCCCTGCCCCGTCAGGTAAAGATAGCCCACCATGTATTGGGCGTACTTGTCGCCGATCTCCACCAGGTCCTTGCGCCAGATCCTGAAGGCCCGCTCGTAATCGCCTTGCTGGTAGGCGCGTTCCGCCTTCTCCTGGATTTTGATCGTGCGGCTGCTCGGCGCGCTGCCCGGGAAGGCCTCCTGGGTGACGGCGGGCAAAGTCCACAAGGCCAGAACGGCCCCCAGCGCGAGGCATGTGACTGTGCAGCGCGCCTGCATGCGCCTGGTCCGCATCGGGAATCTCGTAGCCATCATGGCGTGCTCCCCCTCTCCATATGTGCGTGTCGCGGCGACGACGCGGGCATTCCCGGGGACTTGTCACCGGCTCCCTGCTGCGACAAAGTAGCTTAATTATGAATCAAGATGCATCGCAACCGGTATTCATGGTGGTAATCGGCGAGATTACCGACCCGCAGAAGATGAAAGCCTACACCGAGGCCCTGGCGGAGTCCCTGCTGTACGAGCAGCATCAGGGTTACTACGCGGCCATCGGCAAGCCGGTGGAGATGCTGGAGGAGGATTGGCCCTCCCATCAGGGGCTCGTGCTGGCCCGCTTCCCGTCCGCAGAGCGCGCCCGGGCGTTCTGGAATTCGGACAAATACCAGAACGAAATCAAGCCGCTGCGCGCCGGGGCGGGCCGTTTCACCGTGGGCCTGTTCGAGCAACTGCCGGTCCCCGGCCACATCGAGTGGGCGAAGAGCGGCTTCTGAGACGGGCTGCCGGCTGACAGCGCATCACCCCGCGTCGCGGAACCGCGGCGAGCGCTTCTCCATGTTGGCCATCACGGCCTCGATCTGGTTCGGCTGCAGCATGAGCCCGGACTGAAGCTCCGCCTCCAGCGCGAGTCCCGTGGCACCGTCGCCGACGAATACCTCTTCCAGCAGGCGCTTGCTGGCGCGGATCGCGTCCGGCGAGCGATTGGCGATCTCGGCGGCGAGCCCGCGGGCGGCCTCCAGGGGGTCGGACTTCACGGCGGTCACGAGTCCGATGTCCGCAGCCTCCCTGCCGTCCAGGATACGCCCGCTGAAGGTCAGCTCCTTCAGCCGGTCCAGGGGCATGACGCCGCGCAGCGTATGGGTCAGCCCCATGTCCGGTATCAGGCCCCACTTGATCTCCATGACCGAGAGCCGGGCATCCGGCGCGGCGTAGCGGATGTCGGCACCGAGGGCGATCTGCAGGCCGCCGCCGAACACCACGCCCTCCAGGGCCGCGATCACCGGCACCGGCAACGCCTTCCAGACCCACGCGGGGCTCTGGAACAGATTGGCCGGCGTGTCGCCCCGCGGCTGCATGGCCTCCGCCGCGAAGCCGGGGCCGTCTCCGTCGTCAGTCCTGGGCCGGGTGAACGTGGAAGTATCGATGCCGGCTGAGAAATTCCCGCCCTCGCCCCGGAGCACCACCGCCCGCACGTCTGCGCGGCCGGCCAGCGACTCGCCGGCCTCGACGATGGCATGGAACATCTCCCGGTCCAGCGCGTTGTACTTATCCGGGCGGCTCAGCGACACCTCCGCTACGTAGTCCCTGATCTTCACATTCACCCTTTTACTCATACCCGTACTCCATACCCTTGCTCGTACCCGGCTCCGTCGCCGGCGCCTGTTAAGATGTTCGGTCAATCCGCCCGACGCTGATGGACAGCTGGATGATAGCTGGATGATAGCTGGATGATGAGGGAAGAGTCTGACCCCACTCCCGACGGCAAAGCAACTCCGCGCGCCGCCCTCGCCCGCGCCGCCGTGGCGGCGGCCATGGGCCTGCTGCTGGTCGCCTGCGCCGGCCGGGTGCCGGTCGAGCCGGCGCCGCCCGCGGAAGAGAGCCGCACAGCGGCCGTCGACCGGGCGACGGCCACCGAGTACCGCGTCGACGCGGAGGCCTCCCTGCTGCAGCTCTACGTCTACCGCGCCGGACCGCTGGCGCGGCTGGGACACAACCACGTGGTCGCTAGCCGGGACCTCGCGGGCACCATCTGGCACCGGGACCGTCAGGGCCGCTCCGCCTTCCGGGTCAGCCTGCCCGTGGCGAAGCTCACCGTCGACGAACCCGCATTGCGCGAGGCCGCCGGTGACGACTTCCCCGGCGAGATCCCGCCCGAGGACGTCGAGGGGACCCGGCGCAACATGCTCGGCGAGTCGCTGCTCGATGCGGCCCGGCATCCGGAAATAATTGCCGAACTGGTGGCGGTCGAGGGCAGCGGCGAGGCACTGA
>CAYQZN010000192.1:0-5412 GCA_964421805.1 uncultured Woeseiaceae bacterium | reverse complement strand
CGTCGCCGCCGTTCGACATGCAGCCGGACAGGATCACGGTGCCGTCGAAGAACTCGCGGATCTCCTTCACCAGGGCGAACGGACTCAGGGTGCCCGCGTGCCCGCCGGCGCCGGCGCACACGGCGATGATGCCGTCCACGCCCTGCTCCGCCGCCTTGCGCGCGTGGCGCAGATTGATGACGTCGTGGAAGACCAGGCCGCCGTATCCGTGCACCGCGTCCACCACCTCGCTCGGCGGGCGCAGGCTGGTGATGATGATCGGCACCCGGTACTTCACGCAGGTCTCCATATCCGCCTGCAGACGGTCGTTGCTTGCGTGCACGATCTGGTTGACGGCGAAGGGGGCCACCGGCTTGTCCGGGTTGGCCTTGCGGTATGCGTCGAGTTCGCCGGTGATGCGGTCCAGCCATTCGTCCAGCATGGACTGGGGCCGCGCGTTCAGCGCCGGGAACGCCCCGACGATACCGGCCTTGCACTGGGCCAGCACCAGGTCCGGGGTCGAGACGATGAACATCGGCGCGCCGATGACGGGGAGGCGCAGGTTCCCCTGCAGCAGTTCGGGCAGAGCCATGGATTCTTCCTTCGCAGTGACGGGTGGCCGCCGCCGGCGGCGGCCGGACGGTGCCGCAGCGCATGGTAGGGAGTGCCGCGCGCCGCCGCAAGCCGCGGAGTCAGTCCCTCTCGATCCGGTACACGAGGTCCACGGCGTGCTGTTCACCCGATCGGGACTCGAGGCGCAGCCGGTCGCTGAGGTCGTAGCGCACCAGCAGCGTGCCGATGGAATCGAAGATGCCCCAGGCGTATTCCAGGTAGAGGTCCTCGCTGAGACGTTTGCCGGCCAGCACCCGTCCGTCGTCGGCGCCGCCTTCCACCGCGAGCGTATCCAGGCCCACCTCCTGGCTGACCTGGGAGGCGATGGCGCCGGCCCGCGACAGTCCCAGCGACAGCGCCGCCCGATTGAGGACGTTGCCCTCCGCAGAGGTCGTTCCCGCCAGCGGTCGGCCGGTCAGCAGATAGGACAGGGCCTCGGCTTCCGGCAGCGGCGGCTCGGAGAAGACGGTGGAACTGAGTGAGCGCACGGTGCCGCCGATCCGCACGCCGGCCAGCACCTCGCCGGTGTCGCGCACGGCGCGGATATCCAGCGTGGGGTTGGTGAGCGGACCGGAGAACGCCAGCTCTCCGCGCTCAACGGTGAGTTTCTGGCCGTAGGCCTTGTAACTGGCATCGACGAGGCTCAGGCGGCCGAATCCCAGCCACGGCCGCTCGCTGCCACCGGTGAGCCTCAGCGAACCGGTCAGATCCGTCTCCAGCCCGAACCCGCGCAGATGCACGGACTCCCCGAGGACCACCTCCACCTCGACGAACAGTGCCGGGCCGAGGCGTGCCTCGCCCGCTTCGGTGCGGCCGTGCACCACCGTATCCGGGCTGGTGCGCACCGCGTCGCTGCCCAGTTCGCGCAGCGTGATGTCCGCTTCCGGCACCTCGATGGTGCCGCGGACCTCGAGGCGGCTCTCGTCCAAGAGGATATCGAGATCCGGGCTCGCGGTGGCCTGCATGTCCGGCAGCCGGACGATGACGAAATCCTGCCCTTCCACCGTGAAGCGGCTGACCCAGCCGGCGTCGTCCGCGCGACGGGTCGTGCCGCGGATGCGCACCGTGCCGTCGCCGGAGCGGGCGCTGCCCTCGTAATCGACGATGCCCTGCTCGTCCTGACGGGCCACCAACTCCAGCCCGCTGATCTCGATACCCGCGTCGGGGAACAGGAACCCGGCCTCGCGCAGCCGCAGCGCGCCGCCGAGGCGGGGCTCGCGGCGGCTGCCCCTTATCTCGACCCGGCCCATGACGTAGCCCCGGACCTGGGCCAGTTCCGGTACCAGCAGCGGCACCATGGAGAGGTCACGGAAGTCCAGCCGCAGGAGGCCATCCACCGGGGCCCCGGGATCGAACAGGTTCGCCGTCTGCAGCCATGCCTCTCCGTCGCCCTGCTCACCCAGGTCCAGGTCCGCCTCGATGCGGGCCTCGTTGCGTTGCACCGCGGCTGTGGCGGTAAAGGACCGGATCTCGAGTTGCGTCTGCCGGTCCTCGTCCAGCATGACCTCGACCCGGGCGCCCTCGACGGTCAGCTCGGCGGCGCCGTCGAGGACACCCGCCTGCCAGGTCAGATCGGCCTGGCCCGCGGCTTCCCCCTCGAAGCGCGAGCCCGCCGGGAAGAGCGGTGCGAGCAGCGCGACGGGCACCCGGCGGGCGTCCGCATTCACGCGGATGGCCTCTGCGTCCCGACTGGCCTCGAGGCACAACGTGCCGCGCTCCTCGCCGGTCAGGCAGGCACGGCCCAGGGTGATTTCCGCTGCCGCCATGGTCACGGCGACGGCCTCGTCCAGCCGCCAGTCGCCGAGTTGCGGCTGGCTGATGCGCAGGGCACGCAGCTGCCCCGACCATCCGCCGTCGGCCAGGCCGCCGCTCGCCCGCAGGTCTGCCGACCCGGAGGCGGCTTCGATTTCCAGCGCGAGGTCGTGGGAATCCGGCGCGCCCTCCGCCCGGACACGGACCGAGACGAGGCTCACGTCACCGGCTTCGACCTGCCCGGCGACGAGGCGCAACCGGGACCCCGAGGCCGCAGGACTCACCTGCAGGCTGGCCGGCCCGATCGAGAGGCCGTCCCAGCGCAGACCGTCGGTCTCGAGCGTTCCGTCCAGCACGGGCTCGGCAAACGAACCGGACAGCGCCACGGCTCCGCGGAGATCGCCCTGCAGGGCCGGCCAGAGGGTCTCCACCCGGGGCGCCTGCACCGTGAGGTTCAGGTCCGGCTGCGGCGCCAGGCGCCCGTCCACGGAGAATTGGTTCGCCCCGATCGCGAATTCCACGCCCCGGGCGGCGGCCTTGCCGCCCGGGGCGAATTCCATCTCGCCGCGTCCCGCCAGAGGCTCGCCACCGTAGCGGCCGGACAGCTCCTCGATCCGCACCATTGCCGTCGGTGTCGAGCCCTCCGGCCATCGGCCCGTGCTGCGGCCGCGGGCCGAGAGCGTCCCCTCCAAAGGCGCTCCCCATGGGCCAGTCGCGAATTCCCGAAGACGAAACGCCACGTCCCATCGCCGCGACGGCAGCAGGCCCAGACGCCCGTCGGCCTCCAGGCTGCCCGCTTCGCTGGCCAGCCGCAGGCTCTCGACCTCCAGCATCTGGAGACTGCCTCGGCCCGTGGCCTGCGCCTGCACGGCAGGGACCCCCTCCATCGTCAGCCGTGCCTGCGCATCCGCCGTGTAGGCGTCCAGCCAGCCCTCCAGCCTGACCCGCCCGTCCGCCACCGAGAGAACCCGTCCCCCGTCCAGAGGCAGCTCCAGGGTGGCCACGTCGTTCCGGAGCTGCGCATGGAAGCCCGCCTCGCTGAGTTCCACCGTGCCTTCCGTGCGCACCTCCTCGGGCTCGCTCAGCCGGTGCGTCACCGTCCAGGCATCCGCGTCACCCTCGATACGGCCCGACCCCGCCAGAGTCGCCCCGGCATCCTCTTTCCCGTAGCGCCAGTCCGCGGTCAGACGGAGCCGGTATGGCGGCACGAACCGGGCCTCGCCCCGCGCATTCAGACCCAGCCAGTCACTATCCAGCATCAAGCGATCCGCCTGCAGCCGGCTGCCCCGGATCCCGGCTGCGAGTTCGATCACCCGGGCCGAGCGCGACCAGCCCGAGCCGCTCACCTGCACCTCTTCCAGCCGGCCGTCCGCGATGACGAGTGGCACCGGCATGCGGAAGCGGAAACGGCCGCGGGGGGCCTCCGGCTCTTCCGTCCCACCCTCTGCGATGTGCACCGTCACGCCGAGGGCCCGCAGCCGCTCCAGCCGGACGTCCCGACGGATCAGGGGCCAGGGGTCGAGTTCCAGCTCCAGTTCCCTGACCTCGACGGTCACCCCCTCGCCGCGCCATGCGCCGCCCCGCAGCACGACCCCGCCGGCCAGGGTCCCATCCACTTCACCCAGTTCCAGGGCCGAAGGCAGATAGGGTTCCGCCACCTCCAGCGCCAGGCGCAGGCCGGCGGTCGTCGCCACCACCAGCGACGTCAGAACGATGGCCACCGCGATCAGGCCGATCAGCACGTACAGGATGCCGCGGAACACGCGCATCAGAGGTCCGGTCCCAGGCTGATGTGCAGGCGTACGCTGCGGCCGGGGTCGTCGAAGGGATGCGCGAGGTACACCCGCAGCGGGCCGACCGGCGAGCGCCAGCGCAGCCCGATGCCGGCACCCACGCTGGGCGACCATTCGAACTCGTCGAAAGCGTTACCGGCATCCACGAACACCGCGCCGGCGAAGTTGCCGAACAGGTCGTGGGCGTACTCCAGCCGCACGGTGGCGAGGCGGGTGCCGCCGACCACGTTGCCTTGCTCGTCGGTGGGTCCGAGAGTCTGGTAGCCGTAGCCCCGGACGCTGGCATCGCCGCCGGCGAAGAAGCGGAATTCCGGCGGCAGCTCTTCCAGCTCGCTTTTCATGGTCAGGCCGAGCTCGGTGCCGGCGATCAGCTTGCCCTTCGGCCCCAGCGGATGGACGAAGCGGAAGTAGCCGGAGAACTGCAGGAAGCTCGTGGTGGAGCCGATGGCCCGGTGAGTGCCCCTCGCTTCCACGCCGATGCTGTAGCCGCGGCGCGGATTGACGTCCCAGTCGAACCGGGCCCGGCTGAAAGCGAGCGACGGCAGCACCAGCACGCTGTCCTCGCTGTCCGTGCTCACCTGGTAATCCCAGTAACCGAGTTCGATGCCCTCGGTGCGCAGCCAGTCGCCGCCGAGCTTGGTCACGCGCTTCACCCCGAAGGTGGCGCTGTCGGTTTCCGAGGTGTCCGTGTCCTCGTTGCGGAGACCCGCGTTGTAGCTCAGCCACTCGACCGTGGGATCGCCGACGGGCAGCCGGTAGCTGGTCGTGAGGAACGACTCCACGTCCGAGGCCAGCAACTCCGCCCGCAGACGGTGGCCGCGGTCGTTTACGCGCATGTTCTCGTAGCCGCCCCGCAGCCGCACGCCGCCGTCCGTCGACACCCCCGCGCCCACGTTGTACTCGATGCGGGTGGCCGGCGTAAGGCGCACGGTCACCGGGATGCGGTGGTCGGGCGAGACGCCGAGGTCCGGCTCGATGCGCACGCTGCGGAAATACCCGCTGGTGAGCATGGCCTGATAGGCGTCGCTCACCAGGGACGCGTCGTAGGGCACGCCCTCCGGGAGATCCAGGAACGCACGTACCAGCGCCGGCTCGAGAAAGTCCTGCTCGACGGTGACCTCACCGATCCGGTAACGGGGCCCGGAAGCAAAATGCAGGGTGACGTCGGCCGCCTGCTGCTCCGGCCACACGTCGATACGGGCTGCCGTGAACTCCGCCTCGACGTAACCCCGTTCGGCGGCGGCGATCCGCAGCCGGTCCTTGTACGCCGCATACT
>CAYQZN010000191.1:0-5460 GCA_964421805.1 uncultured Woeseiaceae bacterium | reverse complement strand
GGGCTTCGTTCTCTCAAACTTCGCTTTGGACATCTCTGCCTACCTTTCAGATCGAGCTATATACAAAACTCGGGGAAACTCAGGACTACTGTCAGCCCGCCTTCTTGATCACGGCCTCGGCGACGTTGTTGGGCACCTCGGCGTACTTCTCGAACTCCATCGAGTAAGTCGCGCGGCCCTGTGACATGGAGCGCAGCTCCGTCGCATAGCCGAACATCTCCGCCAGCGGCACCTCGGCGCGGATGATCTTGCCCATGGCCGAATCATCCAGGCCCTGAGGCAGGCCGCGCCGGCGGTTCAGGTCGCCCATGACGTCGCCCATGTACTCTTCGGGCGTGACGACCTCCACCTTCATGATGGGCTCGAGCAGTACCGGGCTCGCCTTGGCCGCGCCTTCCTTGAAGGCCATCGAACCGGCGATCTTGAACGCCATCTCGCTCGAGTCGACGTCGTGATAGGAACCGTCGTAGAGCGTGACCCGGCAGTCCACCACCGGATAACCGGCGATCACGCCGTTCTCCATCTGCTCCCGGATGCCCTTGTCGACCGCCGGGATGTACTCCTTCGGCACCACGCCGCCGACGATGGCATTGACGAACTCGTAACCCTCGCCCGGCTCACGCGGCTCGATCTTGATGTAGACGTGACCGTACTGGCCGCGGCCGCCGGACTGGCGGACGAACTTGCCTTCCTGCTCGACCGGACTGCGGATGGTCTCCCGGTAGGCCACCTGGGGCTTGCCCACGTTGGCTTCCACCTTGAACTCGCGCTGCATGCGGTCGACGATGATCTCGAGGTGCAGCTCGCCCATGCCGGAGATGATGGTCTGGCCGGATTCCTCGTCCGTGTGCACCCGGAAAGAGGGATCCTCTTTCGCCAGCTTCTGAAGGGCGATGCCCATCTTCTCCTGGTCGGCCTTCGTCTTGGGCTCGACGGCCACGGAGATCACCGGCTCCGGGAACTCCATGCGCTCCAGGGTGATGATGTCCTTGGGATCGGTCAGCGTGTCGCCGGTGGTGACGTCCTTCAGGCCTACCGCCGCGGCGATGTCGCCGGCGCGCACTTCCTTGATCTCCTGGCGCTCGTTCGAGTGCATCTGCAACAGACGGCCGATGCGCTCGCGCTTGCTCTTCACCGGGTTGAATACGGTGTCGCCCGAATTCAGCACGCCGGAGTAGACGCGGAAGAAGGTCAGGTTGCCGACGAACGGGTCGGTGGCGATCTTGAACGCCAGCGCCGCGAAAGGCGCCTCGTCCCTGGACGGCCGGGTGGCCTCGGTCTCGTCCTCCAGGATGCCGTGGATCGGCGGCACGTCGACCGGCGACGGCATGAACGCGATCACGCTGTCCAGCATCGCCTGCACACCCTTGTTCTTGAACGCCGAGCCGCACATCGTGAGCACGATCTCGTTGGCCAGCGTGCGCGCACGCAGACCCTCGATGATCTCTTCGTTCGTGAGATCACCTTCTTCAAGGAACTTGTCGAGCAGCTCTTCGTTGGCTTCGGCCGCGGCCTCCACCATCTGCTCCCGGTACTCCGCCGCCTGTTCGGCGAGCTCGTCCGGAATGTCCTTCTGCTCGTAGCTGGCGCCCATGTTCTCCTCTTCCCAGTAGATCGCCTTCATGCGGAGGAGGTCGATGATGCCCTTGAAATTCTCTTCGGCGCCGATGGGCAGCTGGATGGGCACGGGATTGGCGCCCAGACGGCTCTTCACCTGCTGCACCACGCGCAGATAATTGGCGCCGGCCCGGTCCATCTTGTTGACGAACACCATGCGCGGCACCTTGTACTTGTTCGCCTGGCGCCAGACGGTCTCGGTCTGCGGCTCGACACCGCCCACGGAGCACAGCACCGTGATGGCACCGTCCAGCACGCGCAGCGAGCGCTCCACCTCGATGGTGAAGTCGACGTGGCCGGGCGTATCGATGATGTTGATCCGGTGTTCCGGATACTGCTGGTCCATGCCCTGCCAGAAACAGGTGGTGGCGGCGGACGTAATGGTGATGCCCCGCTCCTGCTCCTGCTCCATCCAGTCCATGACCGCAGCACCGTCGTGCACCTCACCCATCTTGTGGGAGATGCCGGTATAGAACAGAACGCGCTCGGTCGTAGTCGTCTTACCGGCATCGATGTGAGCCATGATGCCGATATTGCGATAGCGCTCGATAGGTGTCTTACGTGCCACGGGAAAATTCCTCGAAGAAAAGGAGTCGACTCAGTGCCGCCAGGGGCCGATCACCAGCGGTAATGCGAGAAGGCCTTGTTGGCCTCCGCCATCCGGTGCGTGTCTTCCTTCTTCTTGACAGCGGCGCCGCGGTTGTCCGCAGCGTCCATCAACTCGTGAGCCAGGCGATGTGCCATGGATTTCTCGCTGCGCTTGTGCGCAGCCTCGATGACCCAGCGCATGGCCAGGGTCTGCCGGCGCTGGGGCCGGACCTCGACGGGCACCTGGTAAGTGGCGCCGCCTACGCGCCGGGACTTCACCTCGACGACGGGCTTCACGTTCTCGAGTGCCGTCTCCAGCACCTCCAGCGAGCCGTCGCCGGCCTGACCGCTGCGCTCGGCGATGCGGTCCAGCGCGCCATAGAGGATGCGCTCCGCGACGGACTTCTTGCCGTCGATCATCACCATGTTCATGAATTTGGCGAGCAGATCGCTCCCGTACTTGGGATCGGGGAGGATTTCGCGCTTCGGTGCCTGGCTACGTCTGGACATGTTCGATCTCGATCAGCGATATCTGGTTATAAGTATCGTATTGCGCAATGGATCAGGACTTCGGACGCTTCGCGCCGTACTTCGAACGACCCTGCCGGCGGTCGCTCACGCCCGCGCAGTCCAGGGTGCCGCGCACGGTGTGATAGCGCACGCCCGGCAGATCCTTCACCCGGCCTCCGCGGATCAGCACCACCGAGTGCTCCTGCAGGTTGTGTCCCTCGCCGCCGATGTAGCTGGTCACCTCGTAACCGTTCGTCAGCCGGACGCGCGCGACCTTGCGCATGGCCGAGTTCGGCTTCTTCGGCGTCGTGGTGTACACACGGGTGCACACGCCACGCTTCTGGGGGCTGCCCTCCAGCGCCGGCACCGCACTCTTCTCCGCCCGCGACTTGCGGGGATTCCTGACTAGCTGATTGATCGTGGCCATGGGCCTTCCACTTGTGTCTTAAAAAAAATCCAAATCCGAACTGGCAAGCACGCTACGTACAAGACTCACGCGCAAAAGCCGCCTGGCGTGCCTTTCTCGTTACGAGACGAGCGACCCGCCAGACGTGCCGTGGAACCGTGACGCCTGCCCTGGCATCCGGCGCCAGAATTATATAAGGCCGGCAGCGGCCGGCCTCAAGGCAAGGCCGGGCATTTTATGGACTCCCGGCCACGGGTGTCAAGCAGCGGGCGGGTCCCGGACATGCCCGGAACCCGCCCGCCACAGGCGTCACTCGTCGGTGGTGGTCTCTTCCTCCACGCCGGCCTCTTCGGTGCCCTCGGCCGCCTCGGCCTCGTCCGCCTCGGCCTGCGCGGCGCCGCTCTCCAGTTCCTGGAGCTGCTCGGCCAGTTCCTGCTCCCGGGTGCGCCGGCGCTCCGCATGATGCGCGAAGCCGGTACCGGCCGGGATCAGGCGCCCGACGATGACGTTCTCCTTCAGCCCCCGCAGATCGTCCTTCAGGCCCCGCACCGCGGCCTCGGTGAGGACGCGAGTGGTCTCCTGGAAGGAGGCGGCGGAGATGAACGACTCGGTGGCCAGCGACGCCTTGGTGATGCCGAGCAGCAGCGGCTCGTAGCGGAGCGGCTCCTTGCCCTGGACCTCCATCTGCTCGATGGCCTCCAGCGCGCGCGCGAAGTCGATCTGCTCCCCGCGCAGGTAGCTGGTCTCGCCCGGATCGCTGATGATCACCTTGCGCAGCATCTGGCGGATGATCACCTCGATGTGCTTGTCGTTGATCTTCACGCCCTGCAGGCGGTAGACGTCCTGGATCTCGCGCACCAGGTAGTCGGCCAGCGGCTCTACGCCCTGCAGGCGCAGGATATCGTGGGGGTTGGGCTCGCCGTCCGCGATGACCTCGCCGCGCTCGATCTGCTCGCCCTCGAAGACGTTCAGGTGGCGCCACTTCGGAATCAGCTCCTCGTGGCTCTCGCCCTCCTCGTCGGTGATGATCAGGCGGCGCTTGCCCTTGGTCTCCTTGCCGAAGCTGACCGTGCCGGTGTATTCGGCCAGGATCGCCGCCTCCTTGGGCTTGCGAGCCTCGAACAGGTCGGCCACGCGGGGCAGACCGCCGGTGATGTCGCGGGTCTTGGAGGACTCCTGGGGGATACGGGCGATGACGTCGCCGACGGTAACGGTGTCGCCGTCACGCATGTTGACGATGGCGCCCGCCGGCAGCGCATACACAGCCGGGATATCCGTGTTGGCGAAGTTGACCTCTTCACCGTTCTCGTCCACCAGTTTCGCGAGCGGACGCAGGTCGCGGCCGGAGCCGCCACGCTGCTTCGGGTCGGCCACCACCGTGCTGGTGAGGCCGGTCATCTCGTCCACCTGCTCGGTGATCGTGACGCCCTCGACGAAGTCCTGGAACTTGATGGTGCCCGATACCTCGCTGACCACGGGGTGGGTATGGGGATCCCATGTCGCCACGACCTGGCCGGGCTCGACCTCGTCGCCGTCCTGGACGGAGATGATGGCACCGTAGGGCACCTTGTAGCGCTCACGCTCGCGGCCGTACTCGTTCATGACGGAGAGCTCGCCCGAGCGGGAGACGGCCACCAGGTAGCCCTTCTCGTGATGCACGGTCTTGATGTTGCTGAGCCGCGCCACGCCCTTGGTCTTGATCTCGACGCTGTTCACGGCGGCGGAACGGGAGGCCGCACCGCCGATGTGGAACGTGCGCATCGTGAGCTGCGTGCCCGGCTCGCCGATGGACTGGGCGGCTATCACGCCGACCGCCTCGCCGATATTGATGCGGTGACCGCGCGCCAGGTCGCGTCCGTAGCACTGCGAGCACACGCCGTAGCGGGTCTCGCAGGTGATGGGCGAGCGCACCTTGACGTGGTCGATGGACAGCTCCTCTAGCAGCTGCACACTCGTCTCGTCCAGCAGGGAACCGGCGTCCAGCGCCACCTTGTCGGTGCCGGGGATCATGACCGGCTCGGCCACCACCCGGCCCAGCACGCGCTCGCGCAGGGGTTCGACGACGTCGCCGCCTTCCACCAGCGGGATCATGTCGATGCCGTTACGGGTGCCGCAGTCGTCCCCCGTGACCACCAGATCCTGGGCGACGTCCACCAGCCGGCGGGTGAGATAACCGGAGTTGGCGGTCTTCAGCGCCGTATCGGCCAGACCCTTGCGGGCGCCGTGGGTGGAGATGAAGTACTGCAGGACGTCCAGGCCCTCGCGGAAGTTCGCGGTGATGGGCGTCTCGATGATGGAGCCGTCCGGCTTGGCCATCAGGCCGCGCATGCCGGCGAGCT
>CAYQZN010000190.1:0-5468 GCA_964421805.1 uncultured Woeseiaceae bacterium | reverse complement strand
AAGGCCCTCCTACAAGGCCCTCCTACGATTGGGCGTAGAATGTAGTCACGCGCGGAAGCGCGCCTCGTGACCCCGGAGCGGTGGTCGCGCCGTTGGCACTACGCCAGAGTACGGGAGGAAGGGCATGAGGATCGGGCTGCGGGTGTGTTTGCTGTTTCTGGCGGTGTCGGCCGCTTTCCTTCCCGTGGCCGCGGCAACGGCAGCCCCCGCCTGGGTGCCGCAGGACCTGAGGGACTGGGTGCCCTGGGTGACCCGGGGCAGCGAGTACCGGGAGTGTCCGTTCCTGCTCGGCACACGCGCGCAGGCCGAGTCGGACTTCCGCTGTGCCTGGCCCGGCACGCTTCGGCTGGAGGTGGATGACCGCGGTGCCCGGTTCGAGCAATCCTGGGAGGTCGCCGCCGCCGAGCAGTGGGTGGCGCTGCCGGGAGACGCCGAGCACTGGCCCGCCGTCGTCGAGATCGACGGCCGCGCTGCCACCGTGTTCGAGCACGATGCCCGCCCGGCGCTGCGGCTGGCCCCGGGCCGCTACCGGGTCAGCGGACGCTTCGACTGGCAGGGCCGGCCGCGCACGCTCGCGATACCCACGGAGACCGGCCTGCTGGGCCTGACCGTCGACGGCGATTCCGTTCTGCGGCCCAGACGCGACGCCGGCACGCTGTTCCTGGCCCGGGACGAGGGCGCGTCGCCGCGGGAGGATGCGCTCGGCGTGCAGGTGTATCGACTCGTCGAGGACGCGATGCCGACCCGGCTGACCACGCGCCTGCAGCTGGAGGCCGCCGGCCGCATACGGGAAGTGACGCTGGGGCCGGTGCTGCCGGCCGGTTTCGTGCCGCAGTCGCTGGCTGCGCCGATGCCCGCACGCCTGGACCCGGACGGCACGCTCACGCTCCAGGTGCGCCCGGGCCGCTGGACGGTGGAGCTGGTCGGCCGGGCCGACACGGTGGTGGAAGAGATCTCCCGGCCGGACGCCGGCAGCGCCTGGCCCGACACGGAGATATGGAGTTACCGGGCCGACGAGCGCCTGCGCGTCGCGGTACCAGTCGGCATGACAACCGTGGATCCGGCGCAGTCCGGCGTGCCGGCCCCCTGGAGCGCGCTGCCGGCATTCGCTGTCGGCGGCGGCGATGCGTTCGCGCTGGAGCAGCGCCGCCGGGGCGGGCTGCCCGGCGACAACGCGCTCACCGTGGAGCGTCAGCTGTGGCTCGACTTCGACGGCGACGGGTTCACCGCGCTGGACCAGGTGCGCGGCACGATGCAGCGTGACTGGCGCCTGAATCTGGGACCGCCGTGGAAGCTCCTCGGCGCCCGCGACGGCCGCGGTGACGCCCTGCTGGTCACTTACGCTGCGGGCGGCGATGCGCGCGGGGTTGAGTGGCGGGAGCGCGACCTGTCCCTGCAGGCACTCAGCCGACTCCCCGCCGCGGCCGGCGTCCCGGTCACCGGCTGGTCGCAGCGGCTGACGAGTCTGAATGCGACGCTCCACCTGCCGCCGGGTTATCGGCTGGGTGCCGCCCTCGGCGCCGACAGCGCGCCCGGCGCCTGGCTGAGCCGCTGGCGGCTCCTCGACCTGTTCGTCGTGCTGCTGGCGGCCGCGGCCGCGGGCAAGCTTTATGGCCGCGCGGCCGGCGCCGTGGCCTTGGTCACGCTGGTGCTCATCCATCAGGATCTGCCGGTCTTCTCCTGGCTGCTCCTGAACCTGCTGGCTGCGGTTGCGCTGGCCCGGGCGGCGCCGGAAGGGCGGCTGCGCCAGCTCGCGCGCTGGTACCGTCACGCCAGCATGGCGGCGCTGGCACTCCTGTTCGTGCCGTTTGCCGTGAACCAGATCCGCTACACCCTGTATCCCCAGCTCGAGGCGTCCGCGGCCTATACGGCGGCGCGGCTGCCGACGGGTGCGCCGGCGCGGGCGGTCATGGAAATGAAGCAGGCGGCGGAGTCGCGGGTCGCCGCCGACGCGGCGCTCGAGGCCAAGGGCCAGGCTGCTGCCGGCCGGGCTCCGGTCGCTGCGCCGCCGCGACCGGCGGCAGAGCAGCGCTACGCGCCGGGCGCGCGGGTCCAGACCGGACCGGGCATCCCGGACTGGCGCTGGAATACCTACCCGCTGCGCTGGAGCGGGCCGGTGGAACCGGGGCAGACGATGCACCTCGTGATCCTGCCGCGCTGGGCCGTCGCGCTGTGGCGTGTGCTCATGCTGGGCCTCGGACTGGCGGTGCTGTGGTGGGTAGGCCGCGACACGATCGAGGCCCTGCGGAAGCTGCGCCTGCCGGTCGGCCGATCCGCGGCCGCGGCCTTGCCGCTGGCGACGCTGGCCGTGACGCTGGCCGCATCGATGCCGGGCCAGGTGCGCGCGGAGACGCCATCGCCGGTATTGCTGGAGGAGCTGCGCCAGCGGCTGCTGGCTGCACCGGAGTGCGCACCCGACTGTGCCGTGATCGACTCGGCCGGCGTGGTGGCGACCGGAGACCGGCTCGAGATCCTGCTGACCGTCAATGCGCTGGAGGCCGTCGCCGTGCCGGTGCCGGGCTCGGAACAGGGCTGGCTGCCGGGCACCGTGACTGTCGACGGGCAATCGCCCGGGCGGGTGTTGCGGCATCCGGACGGCACGCTGTGGCTGGCCGTGGACGCGGGCGCGCATCGTATCGCGCTCGGCGGCCGGCTACCCGATGCCGAACGGGTGGAGGTCGCATTCCCGCTGGTGCCGAAACGCCTCAGCGTGCAGGCCAGCGGATGGACCGTTGCCGGGCTGCGCGGCGAACAGCTGGTGGCAGATGCCTTGGAGCTGCGCCGCGACCGGCCGGCGGAGGAGGCCGCGGAGCCGGCCCTGGAAGGCGGGAGGTTCGCCGATTACCTGCGGGTCGCGCGCACCATCACGCTGGGTCTGGACTGGTCGGTCACCACCCGAGTCACCCGGGTCGCTCCTGCGGAGGGGGCCATCAACGTGCAGATTCCGCTGCTGCCGGGCGAGTCCGTCGTCACGGACGGGATCGCGGTGGAAGGCGGGCGCGCGCAGGTCGCACTCGGCAGCGGACAGGACGGCCTGATCTGGCGGTCCTCGCTGGACCGGTCGGAGTCGCTGACCCTGCGCGCGCCAGCAGACGCACCCTGGAGCGAACGCTGGCAATTCCGGGTGGGCAGCCCGTGGCACGCGACCCTGGACGGCGTGCCCGTCTACGAGACCGGCGATCACCTCTGGCAACCGGCGTTCCTGCCGCTGCCCGGCGAGGCACTCACGGTCGAGATCAGCCGGCCGGATGCCGTCGACGGCGCGCTGCTGGCTGTGGACCGCGTATCGATGCGCACCCGCTATGGCGCGCGTTCTGCGGAGACGACGCTGGAGTTCGACTATCGCTCGTCGCTGGGCGGCCCCCACGTCATCACGCTGCCGGCCGGGGCGGAAGTGACTCGTCTGCAGCAGGACGGCAGCGAGTTACCGGTCCCGGGGCCCGGGGACACGGTGCGCATCCCGACCCTCCCCGGCAGCCATGCCGTGCAGATGTCCTGGCGCCAGGACGTCGCGATGGACCGTCGCACCGAGATTCCCGCGGTCGATCTGGCTGCACCGGTCTCGAATATCTCCGTCAGCGCCGAGGTGCCGCGTAACCGCTGGCTGCTGGGCACCAGCGGTCCGATCGTGGGCCCGGCCGTACTCTACTGGCCGGCGCTGGCGGCGCTGGTGCTCGTCGCCGCCGCGCTGGGCCGCACGCGCCTGACGCCGCTGAAGACCCGTCACTGGTTCCTGCTCGGTCTCGGCTTCTCCACCTTTGCCTGGCCGACCTATGCGCTGGTTGTGGGCTGGCTGCTGGCCATGGGCTGGCGCGAGCGCTGGCCCGAGGAGGTCGCCGACAACGAATTCCGGGCCAAACAGGCGGCCGTGGGTGTGCTGTCGGTGGCCGCGCTCGCGGCGCTCGTGCTGAGCATCCCGATCGGACTGCTGGGGACGCCGGACATGCACATCATGGGCAACGGCTCTTTCGGCTACCAGATGAACTGGTTCCAGGACCGCAGCGACGGTGCGCTGCCTGCAGCGGGCATCCTCTCGGTGCCGCTTTGGATCTACAAGGTGGCCATACTGCTGTGGGCGCTGTGGCTGGCGTTCGCCCTCATCCGCTGGCTGCCCTGGGCCTGGCGTGCCTTCAGCCGAGGCGGCATCTGGCGCGGCCGCGTAGCAACCGGGTAGGAGGGCCTTCAGGCCCGATTCCGCAGACAATCGGGCCTGAAGGCCCTCCTACCCGGTGGGTCAGAAGCGGTAGGTCAGGCCTGCGGCGAAGCTGCGGCCGGCGCCCGGCAGCCGCTCGCCCACCGGGATGTCGGAGCCGCCGGCGCGGTTCAGGCCGGTGAGGTGGTCGCGGTACTCCCGGTCCAGCAGATTCTCAACGGCCGCCTCCAGCGTCAGCGACGGCAGAGGCGCCCAGCCGAAGGCCAGGTTCACCAGCGCATGGCCGGCCGTTTCCGTCTCGCCGTTGTAGGCTGCCACCCGATCCTGGCGCCGGTAGGCCACCAGCTCGCCGCGCAGCGTGTAGCGCTCCCGCCGGTAGTCGAGGGCCACCGTCACGTTGTCCGGCGCCAGGCGGTAGAGGTGGTCGTCCAGGTCCCGGCGCTCGCCGCGGACCACGCTCGCGGCGCCGTCGATGGCGAGATTCGTTGTGATGCCGTAGCGCCAGGCCAGGTCGAAGCCGTACAGCTCGGCGTCGACGTTGCCGAACTGCAGGGCGGGTGCGTCGGACATCATCGAGGCGATCATGTTTGCGGTCATGTCCGTCGCCGGGACGCCCTGGATGTAGTCGTCCACGCGGCGGTAGTAGAACCGGGGCGATACGCTCAGGCGGCCGGCGTTCCAGTCCAGGCCGACGTTGACCTCGTTGGATCGCTCCGCGTCCAGCTGCAGGTTGCCGATGTAGGTGCGGCCGTCGGCCAGGCCGCCGGTGGCCTGCAGGGGCAGCCACAGGTACAGCTCCTGGTAGGAAGGCGCCCGGGTGCGGGAGCCGATCTCCACCACCGCCGCGACACCGGTGCCCAGATCGCGGCGGTAGCCGGCGACGACGTCGACATTGCCGAAGTCGAGGCTCCGCCCGGCCGCGTTGAAGCGGTCCGCGAGTTCCCCCACGGCCGGCGCCATCATGCCCATCAGGCCGCTCGCGGAGACATCGCCGGCGTCCGTGGAGACGGTGTTGTAACGGACGCCCAGTTCCCATTCGCCGGCGCCGGCGGCCCACTGCCACTCGGCATACGCGCCCACGAGGTCGCGCTCGACGTCCACGAAGTTGTCGATACGGAAAGCGGCGTTGTTCGGATTGGTGATGACGGCGTCGTGGGTGGCGAGCCGGCCGTCGATGCCGAAGGCCAGTTCGGTGCCGGCGACAGGGAGGCGAGCGCCCAGGGAAAAGCTGGTGCCGCGGCCGGTGGTGTGGTTGCGCCTCTGGGCCGCCGGCGGCGGTGCCGCGCGGAGGCTGTAGTTGTCCATGAGGTGGTCC
>CAYQZN010000189.1:0-5495 GCA_964421805.1 uncultured Woeseiaceae bacterium | reverse complement strand
TGCGGGTGTTCGGCGCGTTCGTCGGCTTCGGCATCCTGCTGGCCTTCCTGGTCACGATCGTGTTCATTCCCGCCTACGTGGTGCGGATGAAACCGGAGAGCCTGAAGGTGCTGGCGCACCTCGGCACCGAGGAGCAGGAGAGCAATACGCTGCTGGCGCGGGTGCTGCGCAGGACCGGCTCGGCGGCGTTCGCCAACGGCAAGCTGATCCTCGCGGTCACCGCCATTGTGGTGGCGCTGAGCGTCGCCGGCGTGATGCGCATCCAGATCAACGACAACCCGGTGCGCTGGTTCAAGTCCAGCCACGACATCCGCATCGCCGACCGGGTGCTGAACGATCACTTCGCGGGCACCTACGATGCCTATCTGGTGCTGACGTACGATAACGAGGCCAACCGGGCCGAGACCCGCCGGGAACTCGAGCAGCTGGCCGGAGAACTCGGTTCCGGCCCGGCGCTGGACGCCGTCCGCGAGACGGTCAACGCCGCCGAGGACGAGAGCGGCGCCTGGCTGGACCGGGTGATCGGCGCCGCGGACGACGCACTGTTCGAGGTGAGCGCCGACGACGACATCGAGATGCTGGAGGAGATCCTGTCCACGGCCGAACAGGCCTCGTCGCGCTCGAACTACTTCCAGCGCCCGGAGGCACTGGCGATGATCGACGACCTCCAGCAGGCGCTGGTGGATACCGGCAAGGTGGGCAAGGTGAATGCCCTGCCGGACGTCGTCAAGACCGTCAATCGTGAGCTCAGGAGCGGCGCGCCGGAAGACTACCGCATACCGGAGTCCCAGCGCGGCGTCGCCCAGACGCTGCTGCAGTTCCAGTCGTCGCACCGGCCCCAGGACCTCTGGCACATGGTGACGCCGGACTATCAGCAGACCGCGGTCTGGCTGCAGCTCACCAGCGGCGACAACCAGGACATGGAGCGGGTGATCGAGGCCACCCGGGACTACCTGGACGACAACCCGCTGCCGGAGGCGGTGAGTGCGCGCTGGGCCGGCAAGACCTATATCAACCGGGTCTGGCAGCAGGAGATGGTGGAGGGCATGCTCTACGCGCTGCTGTCGGCCTTCGTCGTGGTATTCCTGATGATGGCCTTCCTGTTCCGCTCGATCCGCTTCGGCATACTGGCGATGCTGCCGTTGTCCGCGACCATCCTGGGCGTGTACGGGCTCATCGGCTGGGTGGGCAAGGATTACGACATGCCCATCGCCGTGCTCTCGTCCCTGACGCTGGGTCTGTCCATCGACTTCGCCATCCACTTCATCCAGCGCATGCGCTCGCTGCACGCGCAACTCGGCTCCTTCGCCCGTGCGACGCGGGCCGTGTTCGAGGAGCCGGCGCGGGCGATCTCGCGCAACGCCATCGTCATCGCACTCGGCTTCACGCCGCTGTTCCTGGCGCCGCTGGTGCCCTACATCACGGTGGGTGCCTTCATGGCCTCGATCATGGCCATCTCGGGCGTCGCCACACTGATATTGCTGCCGGGATTGCTGGGCGTCGCGCGTCGCCTGTTCTTCCCGGGAGAAGACCATACCGCCGAGGCCGCGTCGAATGGCTAGCGACAGGCCGAGGCAAGGAGAAAGACCCATGACCGACCTGAAGACCAAACCGATCCGGCTCGCGGCCATGCTGGCGGCATTGCTGCCGCTGGCGGCGGCCGGCCAGTCTGCGCCCGACGTCGACACCATCGTCGAGAAGGCCAATCTGGCCGCCTATTACGCCGGCGACGACGGCCGCTCCGAGGTGCGCATGGTGATCTACGACGAGCAGGGCCGCGAGCAGCGGCGTCAGTTCACCATCCTGCGCCGGGACGTCGAGGACGGCGGCGACCAGGAATTCCTGGTGGTGTTCAGCCGGCCTTCCGACGTGCGCGGCACGAGCTTCCTGGTGAAGAAGCACGTCGGCCGCGACGACGATCGCTGGCTGTACCTGCCGGGCCTGGATCTCGTGAAGCGCATTTCCGCCGGGGACAAGCGCACGAGCTTCGTCGGTGCCCACTACTTCTACGAGGACGTCTCCGGCCGCAGTCCCGAGGAGGACGAGCACGAGTTCGTCGAGGAGACGGAGGATTACTACGTGCTGCGCCACATCCCGAAGGACCCGGACGTGGTGGAGTTCAGGGATTACACGACCTGGATCGACAAGGAGACCTGGCTGCCGATGCGCATCGAGTACCGGAACGCCGCCGGCGAGACATACCGCACCATCGAGGCGGGCGCCGTCGAGACGATAGAAGGTTTCCCGACGGTGACCAGGAGCCGGGTCGAGGACAAGTCGCTGGGCGGCTACACGCTCATGCAGTTCCGTTTCATCGACTACGACATCGGCCTGCCCGCCGACATCTTCACCGAGCGCTCGCTGCGCCGCCCGCCCCGTGAGTGGCTGGAGCGCACGGAGGGCGGCAACTGATGCCGCGAGTCCTCGCCACCACACTGCTGGCGGCGCTGCTACTCGCCGCAGGCCTCGCCGCTGCCCGGGAGGAAGACCCGTGGGTGGACGAGGGGGCGGACGCGGGCGGCGAGGACCCGTGGGCGGAGGAGAGCGATGAGGAGTGGGCCGAGGACTGGGGCGACAGCTGGGAGGAGGAGGGCGGCGGCATCGTCGTCACCGGTTTCGCGGAACTCGCCGCGGGCATGCGGGCCGACAGCGACGGGCCGGTGGGCCGGCGCATGACGCTGGGCGATGCCCGCCTGCGTGCCGAGGCCGAGTGGATCGGCGACGCGCTCGAGGCCAATGCCGTCGGCGACGTCTGGTACGACGCGGTGACGAGCGACTTCGAGCTGGAGGTGCGCGACCTGACCGTCGCCTTCTCGCCCACGGAGGACATCGACGTCACGGCGGGCCGCCAGGTGCTCACCTGGGGCACCGGCGATCTCCTGTTCCTGAACGACCTGTTCCCCAAGGACTTCGTCTCCTTCTTCGCCGGCAGGGACGACGAGTACCTGAAGGCGCCGTCGGACACGGTGCGGGTGGGCTTCTACAACGACCTCGCCAACCTGGACGTCGCCTGGACCCCCCGCTATCAGCCCGACGAATACCTGACCGGGCAGCGCTTCTCGTTCTTCTCGCCGCGGGCCGGGCAGGTGGTGGCGCCGGAGCCGCCGATCGGCGCGGTGGAGCCGAGCCGTTACGAGCTGGCGCTGCGCCTGTACAAGACGGTGCGCGGCGTCGAGTACGCCGCCTACGGCTATCACGGCTACTTCAAGCAGCCGACGGCGGTGGACGCCGACGGGCGGCTCACCTTCGCGCCGCTGACCTCGCTCGGCGCCAGCGTGCGGCTGCCGCTGTGGTCCGGGCTCTTCAATGCGGAATTCGCCTGGTACGACTCCCGGGACGACGAGGACGGCGACGACCCGGCCGTCCCCAACAGCCAGGTGCGCTTCCTGGCCGGGTTCGAGCGCGAACTGGTGGCCAATTTCACCGCCGGCTTCCAGTATTACGTGGAGTACACCCGGGACCACGACGCCCTGCTAGCAAATTCGCCGATCCCGCAGTTCGAGCCCGAGGAATACCGCCAGGTACTCACGAACAGGCTGACGTACCGCATCGCCCAGGACCGCTGGACGCTGTCCCTGTTCACGTTCCTCTCGCCCTCGGACGAGGACTTCTATCTGCGCCCGTCGGTCACCTTCCGCCAGAGCGACGAGTGGCAGCTGACGGCGGGCGGCAACTGGTTCGGCGGCCGGGACGACCACACGTTCTTCGGCCAACTCGAAGACAACAGCAATCTTTACGTGCGTATCCGCTACAACTATTAGTTCATCATCGAGCGACTACAGGAGGAAACATCATGTCCGTCGAAAGAGGCATCTTCGCATTCGCAGGCTTCATGGTCCTGCTCTCGGTCTTCCTGACCTGGTTCGTGCACCCCTGGTTCGTCTGGCTCACGGTCTTCGTGGGCGCGAACCTGCTGCAGAGCGCCTTCACCGGCTTCTGCCCGGCCGCGATGGTCATGCACAAACTCGGCATGCGCACCGAAAAAGAACAGGCAACAGCATGACAGGTGCCGGACCGAACTTTTGCAACTTTTCCAACTTGTTTGCCCGACGAGGCGGCCGCCTGACCGGCGCGCTGGCGGTTACGGCGCTGGTCGCCGCATGCGGCGCCGAACCGCCGGCTGAACCGGCCGCGCCGGAGGTGTCGCCGCAGAAGGTGGAGAAAGCGCAGACGGCTGCCGCCGAACTCGGCAAGCGCCTCAAGTCCCGGCTGATGGACGCCATCGGCAGCGAGGGCCCCGTGGCGGCTATCCGCGTGTGTTCGGAGGAGGCGCCGGAGATCGCGCGCGAGGTCTCGGCGGATGCCGGCCTCACGGTGTCGCGCACCAGCCTGAAGACGCGCAATCCGGACAACGCACCGGACGCCCGCGAGCGCGCGGTGCTGGAGCTGTGGCGCAACAAGGTCGACTCCGGCACGCCGGCCGCCGCGCTGGAGCCCTTCGCGAGCGACGGCGGCGACTTCCTCTGGATGAAGCCCATCGTCGCCGAGCCGCCGTGCCTCATGTGCCACGGCAGCGACGTCCCGGAGGCCGTGGCCGACGCGATTGCGAAGCGCTACCCGCAAGACCGCGCGACCGGTTACAGTGCCGGTGACCTTCGCGGTGCCTTCGTCGTGCGGTGACGCCGACAGGGCCATCCATACCGACCCGGCGCACCGGGCTGCAACGACAACAGGAGGATCAGATGCCTGCAGGGAAACTGGTGACTGCCACAACCGCGCGGCTGGCGACGGCGATAGCGACGGCGACGGCGACGGCGATGGCGATAGCGATGGCGACGGTGACGGCGGCGGCCGTGCTGCTGCCTGCCACGGCCGGCGCGCAGACCACCCGCATCCCCGTCCACGTCCTGTCCCAGGACGCCAAGCTCATCGGCAGCGGCGTCGGCGGCGTGTGGGTGACGGTAACGGATACGGCCACCGGCGAGGTGCTCGCCCAGGGCGCCCACGAGGGAGCCACCGGCGACACACGCAAGATCATGCGGCTCGACCCCCAGGGGCGCGATACCGTGCTGTTCGACAGTGAGGGCGCCGCCGTCTTCGTGGCGGAGTTCGACATCGACGAGCCTACGGTGGTACGAATCAGCGCCACCGGGCCGCTCGGCAACCCGGACGCCGGCATGCGTGCGGCGACCGAGATGCTGGTCACGCCGGGCGCCGAGATCACCGGCGACGGCGTCGTGCTGACGCTGCACGGTCTCAACATCGAGATCATGCAGGCAGCCACCGGTATCGCCGGCGAGCCGGTAAGCGTGCTCGTGAACGTCGGCATGATGTGCGGCTGTCCGCTCACCCCCGGCGGCCTCTGGGACGCCGACACCGTCGAACTCACGGCACGGCTGCTCCGCGACGGCAAGGTCGTGGCGACGGGTGCACTCGACTACGCGGGCGAGCCCAGCCGTTTCAAGGGCGCGGTCACGCCCCCCGAATCCGGTGCCTACGTTCTGGAGGTGATCGGCGCGCAGCCATCGAAGGCCAATTTCGGGCGCGCCCGCATC
>CAYQZN010000188.1:0-5525 GCA_964421805.1 uncultured Woeseiaceae bacterium | reverse complement strand
GGCGAGGGTGGTGGCGCTGACCCTGGCCGGTGCCGTCGGCCTGGCGGTGGCTTTCTTGCCGCTGGTGCAGATCGCGGGGGCGCTGAGTGAGTTCTCGCCGGTGCTCACCGAGGGCTGGCGGTTGTCGGAACTCCCGGGCCAGTATCGCTACGTCGCGGCCGCCGCGCTGCTCGGCCTCGTGAGCCCGCTCGTGATCCGTCTGCTCGAGCGCTGAATCTTACCGGCTGCCTCAAGTTTCGCCGCTGTCGGCCGCTAACCCCGTAGAGCCACGCCGCAGAGGCGCCAGGGGCGCGCGCCCATGAAGACCATCCGCCTGCAGGAGCGACACGTCGACCGGCCGGCCGACCGCCCGGCGGTCGGCGGGAGCGGTGATGGCAGTCTGCGCGGAACCCTCTACGACCTGCTGGAGGGTGACCGCTCCGACGGCCGGCTCGGCCGCTTCATCAACCGGGCGCTGGTCGCTCTCATCCTCGCGAACGTCGCAGCCGTGATCCTGGAGTCGCAACTCTCCATGCAGCGGGTGACGCCCGAGTTCTTCCACGGTTTCGAGATCGCCTCAGTGGTGATCTTCACGCTGGAATACCTGGCCCGCCTCTGGGCCGCGCCGGCTGACCCGCGTTACCGCGGTTCGCCACCGTGGCGGGCGCGGCTCGGCTACGCGACCTCGCCGCTGGCGGTGATCGACCTGCTGGCCATCGCGCCGTTCTACCTGGCGCTGCTGATCCCCATCGATCTGCGCTACCTGCGGGCGTTCCGGTTGCTTCGCCTGTTGAAGTTATCTCGCTATTTCGATGGCTTACAGATCTTTCTTAAAGTGATCAGGGCGGAAATTGGCGCCATCTCCGCCGCGCTGCTCACCATGTTCGTGCTGGTCATCATCTCGGCCTGCCTGATGTTCTCGCTGGAGAGCCAGGCCCAGCCCCAGGTATTCCGCAGCGTAGTCGATGCCATCTGGTGGGCGGTGGTCACCCTCACCACGGTGGGCTACGGGGACGTCACGCCGGTGACGGCGGGCGGCAAAATCCTGGCCATGGTCATCATGCTGATGGGCGTGGCGACTTTCGCCCTGCCGGCAGGCATCCTCGCGGCCCGATTCTCCGCGGAGCTGCAGGAGCGGCGCGAGAAGCTGCGCTTCGAGGTGGCCGAGGCGCTGAGCGACGGCATGCTGGATGCCGACGAGCAGGCCGAACTCGCCCGGCTGCGGGCGGAACTCGGGCTCTCCGAGGACACCCTGACGCGGCTGCTGGAACTGCACGGCAGGACGGGGCACGGCTTTCGTTATTGCCCGCAGTGCGGGGAGCATCTGGAGGGCGGGCGGTCGCGCTGAGGAACGGATTCGGGCCCGGGGGGCCTTCCGGGTTTGGGTGATCGGGCCTGAAGGCCCTCCTGCGTTCCGGTATGCTCCTTTCCGGAGCCTTTTCGGGAAGGAAGCATGAAGCTGAGCGAGATGATTCGACGGCAGGCCGTGATTGCCTGCTGCGCCGTGGCCCTCATCGTAGCCGCGCCGGCGGGTCAGACCCGGCCCGCCGGCCCCGATGCCGACACCGAGGCGCTGATCGGCGAACTCGGACTGACCGAGGGTGCGACTCCGGTACGCGAGCATCCCCGCTGGCAGCCGGACGGCCCCATCGTGGTGGCGGTCGACGGCCCGGAACGGCTGGCCTGGCTGCAGGCGGTGGCGGGGGAGGCGGAACTGGTCGCCGTGCAGTCGCGGGCTGAGGCCGAGGCGGCCGTGCCGGGCGCCTCAGCGCTGCTCAGCGCCTGCAGCCCCGGGCTGATCGAGGCCGGCGAGTCGCTGCACTGGGTGCAGAGCTACAGCGCCGGCGTGGACCGGTGCGTGGACACGCCCGCGCTCGCCGAGCGGGGCATGATCCTCACGAACGCGCAGCGCCTGTACGGGCCGGCCATCGCCGAGCATGTCATGGGCATGATGTTCATGCTGGCTCGCGGTCTGGACGTCTATCACCTGCGCCAGGCCGACGGGCGATGGGAGCGCGGGCTGGAGGACTATGCGGACAGCACCTGGGAGCTGGCCGATCGCACGCTGCTGGTGGTCGGGCTAGGCGGCATCGGCACCGAGATCGCGCGGCGGGCGCATGCCCTCGGCATGGAGGTCATCGCGACCCGGGCCAGCTCGCGGCAGGGTCCGTCGTTCGTCAGCTACGTGGGGCTGGCCGACGAGCTACACACTCTGGCCGGCCGCGCCGACATCATCGTCAACGCCACGCCGCTGGTACCGGCGACGGAAGACCTGTTCGACGCGGAGTTCTTCGCCGCGGCGAAGCCGGGCTCGTACTTCATCAACATCGGCCGCGGCGGCAGTGTGGTGACGGAGGATCTCGTGGCGGCTCTGGAGTCGGGGCGCATCGCCGGCGCAGGGCTCGACGTGACCGACCCCGAGCCGCTGCCCGAAGGGCATCCGCTGTGGCGCATGCCGCGGGTAATCATCACGCCCCACATCTCCGCGCGCACCGAGGGTTCGTCCGAGCGGCGCTGGCTGCTGGTGCGCGAGAATCTGCGCCGCTATGTCGCCGGCGAGCCGCTGCTCTCCGTGGTGGACATCGAGAAGGGCTACTGAGCAGGGCCGCCGAGCCGCTCGCCCGCGTAGGCAAGCTCCGCCTCGACGGTGGCGGTGATCTGACGCCGCAGCACCTTCTCGATGCGTCCGGCGATCAGCGGTATCGGCACGTGGAAGCGGTGCTCCACCTTATATAAGGAACCGGATCCGTCCGCCTCGAGGGTAAAGCGCCCCTCGATCTCGATGGGGGCCATGGCGCTGCGCACCGTGTAGCGTCCCTTGTAGCGATCTTCGCCGCCGTCCGCGATGTTCTGCCACTCCTCGTGCACCGTGACGGTCTGCTTTTCGCCCACCAGCCTGGTGAGGAATCCGGGCAGATCCTGGCGGGCTACGCGGGTGGTGTGCAGGGTGACCGGGTCCCGGTCTTCGTCGGCGTGGCACTCCGCGCTCAGCTCACCGATGGCGAGGCAGCGGTCGACGATGAAATCCGGGTCCGTCATCAGCGTGGCCACTGTCTCCACGTCGGCATCGAAGCGGCGGCTGACTGTCATTGCGGGACGACGGCCCGGGCCGGGATGTCCGCGTGGCCGGACGGGGGACGCGCAGTCATGAGGCGATCTGCTGCTCCCCCTCGTCGCCGGTGTCGCCCTCGGCGAGCTGGCGGAGCGCTTCGAGGTCGAGCACCTCGATGCGGCCCCGGGGAGCGAGCAGGATTTCGCGGCGTTTCATGTCTGCCATGAGACGGCAGACGGTCTCCTCGCTGAGGCCGAGCAGATTGGCGATTTCCAGCCGGGTGATGGGCAGGCGGTAGCGCCCGTCACGGGGCCACGGTTCCGGCGCCATCATCAGGATGAACGCGGCCAGCTTCGAGTTCGCGCACTTCTGGCCCATGGCCTGGATCAGGGCACGGCTCTGGACCAGCTGCGCGTTCAGGGCATCGATAAGACGCATCGCGATGTCCGGCTGGTCCGCGAGGCGCGAGAGCAGGGCCTTGTGGCTGATGCGACAGGCCTGTACCGGCGTGGCCGCAGCAGCCGAGTAGGCATAGTGCTCCTGCTGCATTGTCTGCAGTCCCACCACCAGGTTGCCGCGCCGCCCGATGCCCACGATCTGCTCGCGCCCGTCGGGGCTGTGATGGCAGATCTTCACGACGCCGTGGGAGATGGAATAAAGGTGGCCGCCCGGCTCGCCCTGCAGGAACAGCATCTCGCCCTTCGCGTAGCTGGAGCACTGCACCAGGCCGGAGACCACGCAGGGCAGGTCTTCCAGCGGGCTCTTTCCGTTGTCGAGTCCACGGAAAAGGCACAGGCAGTTTTCACACGGCATGGGCGGTCGCTCCCCTTGTTCTTGTAAGAAACTAGATACGCGCCGGGCGCGCCTCCGTCGATACCGGGATATCCAGCTCTGCTGTCGGTATTCACCTATTTGAAACTGCCAATTGTCAGTGTTTGCAGAGCAAAGTTGTGCCTATAGTCAAGGAGCCTTTACGTCCGCGCTGCCTTCCCCCGGCCGCCTGACCCTGAAAGAAACCGGAATACGTACTATCCACAAGCGGTCAGACGGGCGTAACTGACAATTGTCAGTGTTTCTTGACACGCGCAAACCTACTCTTTCATCTGACGCCGGTTAATCGGTGGGGCCTTGGTAAAGGTCGTTGCTGGTAAATCGGGCATTTCGAAGAAGCAGAGGGTTGCGCCATGAACCGTTTCCACAAGATTTTCAAGGGAAGCTGGGCATTGCTGTTGGCCTCGTTCCTGCTGTTAGGTCTGGCAGGGTGCGATGGTGACGACGGTGCACAGGGACCAGCAGGGCCTCCGGGCGCTGATGGTAGTGACGGGGCCGCAGGGCCTCCGGGGCCGGAAGGCCCTCCGGGACCTCCGGGACCGGGTCCGATCTCCATCGGTGACGGCGAGGGCCTGACCGCGGAAGAAATCGAGATCCTCGGTCAGCTCGAGGCCACTATTAATAATGTGACGATCGCGAGTCCGCCGGTGGTCGAATTTACCGTGGTGGACCAGAACGGCGATCCCGCGCTCGGCCTGGCCGAGGGTGTGGTCAACTTCACGTTCGCCAAACTGGTGCCCGCCGACCCCGACGTGAACGGCGGTATTGCCTACTGGCAGAGCTACGTGAATCGTGTGGAAGAGGCCGGCCCCGAGCGGTTCAACCCGAATCCGCCGGACTTCCTGGATCAGGCGATTCAGGCGACGACCGATACGCAGGGTACGCTGGAAGAACTGGGTGACGGCAACTACCGCTACACCTTCGCGACGGACGTCACGGCAGTGACCGATCCCATCGAAGTGACCTGGGAACCGAGCCTGACCCACCGCGTGGGCCTCGAGATTCGTCTCGGCGGTCCGGGCGAGGTGCCGCTGGCGCCGGATAACCCGGTCTATGACTTCGTGCCCGACGGCGGCGTCGGTTCCGGCAGCAAGGACATTGCCGCCACGGCCAACTGCGCCGACTGTCACTTCTCCTTCGCGCTGCACGGCGGCCCGAGGAAGACGGTGGAATACTGCGTGACCTGCCACAACCCCGGTACGATCGACCAGGATACAGGCGAGTCCCTCGACATGGCCTACATGACCCACTCCATCCATGTGGGTGAAGGTCGCGTGGACGTCGCTGGCGATCCGCTGCCTTACGTGATCTACGGCTACGGCGGCTCCGTGCACGACTATGGTGACGTGACTCATCCGCAGTCACTGACCTATTGCACCACCTGCCACGTGGATTCCGAGGCTGCGCCGGATGGCAACGCCTGGAACCTGGGTGCGTCGACGCAGTCCTGCGGCAGCTGCCACTCCGACGGCCTCATCGTCAGCAATTACGACGAAGTCACCGGTATTGCCGAGTATCAGTTCGATCACGCCAATTCAGATGTGCCGGTCCTCGGGCCGCAGAACAACAACCAGTGCGCTAACTGCCACTTGGAGGGCGGCGTGAACCTGGCTGGTCCGGCTGATGTGATCCATACGCGGATCGACGGCGATCAGCAGTTCCG
>CAYQZN010000187.1:0-5534 GCA_964421805.1 uncultured Woeseiaceae bacterium | reverse complement strand
TTCAGCTGTTCCCGCCATCGCGGACCCCTCCCTCTACCGTCGGCAGCGTCAAAGTCACTATGGTACCGCCCTTTGGGTTGTCTTCGTAGGTCACTTCGCCGCCGTGGCTGCGGATGATGGACATGCAGATGGACACACCGAGTCCCATGCCGTTCTTCTTGGTGGTGAAAAACGGGTTGCTCACGTTGTTCTTCACCTCCTCCGACATTCCCGTGCCGTGGTCCGTGACGCGCACCATCACTTCGCCGTCGCCGTTCAGGCGGGTCTGCACGATGATGTCGCCGGAGCGCCGCTCCTCGGAGGCATCGAAGGCGTTGCGCAGCAGATTCAGCATCACCTGCTGAATCTGCACGGGATCCACCTTCACCGGGATCTGCGGCTGGTCGAAGTCGTAGATGACCGGTATGTCGTTGCCGCGCACGTCGATGCTCACCAGCGGTTCCAGCTCCGAGATCAGCTCGTTGATGTTGCGCACTTCCCGGGTCTGGTCGGTCTTGCGGATGAGGGCGCGCAGCCGGCGGATGACCTCGCCGGCCCTGAGCGCCTGGTCGCTGATGTTGCCGAGCGCCCGGGTAAGCTTCGCGGTGTCCGGGTTGCCCGCCGCGATCATGCGCTTGCTGCCTTGCGCGTAGGTGGTGATCGCGGTCAGCGGCTGATTGATCTCGTGGGCGATGCCGGCCGCCATCTCGCCCATGGTACTGAGGCGCGCCACGTGGGTGAGACGCTCGCGCTGGGAGGCCAGCTCGGCCTCCCGCTCCTTCGACTCGGTGATGTCCCTTGTGACGCCGAGGACACGCTCGACCCGGTGCTCCGGACCGAACACGGGAGTCGTGTGCGAGCGGAACCAGCGCAGCGTGCCGTCGTCCTGCTTGACGCGATATTCGAATGCCTGGGAGTCGCCCTCGTGGACCCTGCCGATAGCCCGTTCGATGCGGCGCCGGTCCTCGGGCAGGACCCGGTGGCGAAGATCCGCGCCCTGGATGGCCTCGCCCGTCGCCAGCCCGGGCATCACCGCCGAGTCGCCCTCCAGCGTGCGGAAGACGTCGGCGGCCGGCTCCCATTCCCAGACGTTCAGGTTGGCCGCCCGCAGGGCCATCTTCAGCGATTTCTCCTTGTCCCGCAGTGCGCTCTCGAGTTCGCGCACCTGGGTCATGTCCCGCAGGATGCCGGTGAAGATCCTTTCGCCGTCCTGGAATTCGCTGATCGCGAGGTGCACGGGGAAGATGGTGCCGTCCCGACGCTTCGCCTCGACGTAGCGGCCTATGCCGATGATGCGCG
This sequence comes from uncultured Woeseiaceae bacterium, assembly GCA_964421805.1. Classification (GTDB taxonomy): domain Bacteria; phylum Pseudomonadota; class Gammaproteobacteria; order Steroidobacterales; family Woeseiaceae; genus Lentisalinibacter. The sequence goes on along the minus strand of CAYQZN010000187.1, from coordinate 4,256 downwards.
CCTCCCCGGTCTCCATGTAGCGGGAGACGTAGCGGTGGTGGCGCCGCGCGTGGGGCTCGGGCATGAGCGTGTTCACGTCCTCGCCGATGATCTCGTCGCGGGTGTAGCCGAACATCGCCTCGGCAGCCCGGTTGAAGGTACGGATGCGCCCGTCTGCGCCCATGGTGATGATGGCCTCGGCGGCGGTTTCCACCACCGAGCGCATCAGCTTCTGGGAATCCTCCAGAAGCACGGAGTCCAGCAGGCCGCGCCGGCGCGCCTGCCAGAGTACGAGTGCCAGCACTAACAGGGCGACACCGGCCACCAGCCAGGGCAGCCATTGCCCCGGCGCCGGCCCGGACGGCGCCGCGGCGAACGCCGGCGGGGCCATCGCCAGGGCTGCGAACCAGAGCGCTGGAGAAAAACCGGCAGGGTGCCGTGGGGAGTGCCGTCGGGAGATATGAGCCACGCGGATACGCAAGGATACTGGCCAGAGCAGGATTCTACCCGCTCGGCTCGCCGATGCCCACGCCGGACTCGCCCGGCGCCGAGGTGCCGGTGCGCCGGGGCCGCGATCTCAGTCGGGGCGGCGCTTGCGCTCGATGCGCTGCTGGCGTCGCACCACCGGCCACAGCCCGCCGATGGCTTCGGACAGCGCCGCCACCAGGTCGTCCAGACTCAGCACACCGGCCAGCTCGCCGTCGCCGCCCAGCACGGGGAGGCGCCGGACCGCGCGGGTCTGCATGGCCTCGATCGCGTCCAGTATCTCGTCCTCCGCCTCGACCGTCGCCAGCTCGTAGCTCATCACGTCGCCGCAGGTCACGGCATCGAGATCCACGTCCCGGGCCAGCAGCTCAAGGACGATGTCCCGGTCCGTCAGTATCCCCACCGGCGCTTCGCCGGACGGGTGCGGCTCGGTTACGACCACGTCACCGACGTGTTCGTCACGCATCAACGCGATGGCGTCCCGGATGGACGTCCCCCGCTCTACCGTGACCACACGACGGGCGCAGATATCGCCGACACGCATGACTCACCTCCTCTGTCCGTGGCTTCGTGGCTCCGTGTCGATACGGGCCGAGGCCGGCTCAGTCCGTGCCTCGCTTCCTGTCGAGGTGCACGGGCGTCTCGAACCAGGCCGGCTTCAGCACCAGCAGATCGCACGGGAGATTGTCCATCACCTGCTCCGCCGTGCTGCCGATGAAGATGCGTTTCAGCCGGTTGCGCGCCACCGCGCCCATGATGACCACCGAGGCCTCCACGTCGCGCGCGAGGGCCGGCAGCACCTCCTGGGTGCGCCCGGGCAGCAGATGGGCGGTCTTGCCGCTCAGGCCGTGGAACTCGAGCAGCTCGTTGAAGTGCTCCCGGTGACGCTCGTGCATTTTCGCCTCCAGCTCCTCCACCGGCAGGGTCACCGGGACGAAGGTGCTGTTGGCGGCATCAGCCACGGCGATGATGGGATCGTAGGAATGGAACGTGTGCACCTCGCCGCCGGTGGCGCCGGCCAGCCGTTTGGCCGTATTGATGATCTGGTCATCGAGGGCGGCCGGCTTCTCGTGCTCGTGCAGCGGATCCACCGCAGCCAGATAGCGGATATCGTCTTCCCACTTGCCGCCGGGCTTCACCAGCCAGAGGGGCACGGGGCAGGTACGGATGAGGTTCCAGTCCGTGTTGGTGAAGATCACCCGCGCCGCCGGCTTGTGATAATGGGTGTCCTTGAACACGACGTCGGCGCCGGTACCGACCGCCTTGCGCACGATGCCCTCGTGCAGCGGATTGTCCCAGGCGGCGTCGGTGGTCACTTCGAGTCCGTCGCCGCGCAGTTTCCCGGCGAGCTCCTCGAGCCTGGAGCGGAAATGCTCCAGCGTCTCCTCCCGGGCCTCTTTCAGGCCGCGGGAATCGAAGAAGCGGTCGCCGGACAGGTACTGGTTGTAGTAGCAGACGAACAGCTCCAGACGGGCGCCGGACTGCCCCGCGAGCCAGGCCGCGCGCTCCATGGCGGGCTGCTGCTCGCTGGTCGGGTCGATCACTGCCAGGAGTTTGCGGAATTCGGCCATGGTGGTGACTCCTTCAACGACGATTTGACCGGGCCGGCGCCTCCGGATATTGCGGTAAACCGAAGGGCCTGAAGTCAGCATAGTCCGCCACTTCCGGGGCTAGAATACGCCAAGCTGCGTAGCGCCCTGCGGGCTATACCTAGCGGCGCCCGAACCGCGTGCCGTGCGGCGGCGCGCACGCCTGGCAAGCGCCGGTGGAGGGGTTTAAGCTCCGCCGCAACGCACCGCGGAGACGGCGACCATCTCGAGGCTCTCGCTATTGTGAATGACGAGCGACTTCTGCGCCAGGCAAGCGCCGTCTCACTGCTGACGGCGCTGCTGCTGACCGTGGTCAAATTCTTCACCTGGCTCGCCACAGGTTCCGCCAGCCTGTTCGCGTCGATGGCCGACTCCGCGCTGGACGTCATCTCGTCCGGCGCGAATTTCGCCGCCCTGCGCATCGCTCTGCGCCCTGCCGATACCGATCACCGCTTCGGCCACGGCAAGGCCGAGTCGCTGGCCGGACTGGGTCAGGCGCTGTTCATCGGCGCCTCGGCGGTCGGCACCGGCGCTTACGCCGTCACCCGCCTCATCGAGCCGCAGGAGATCGCGCTGGCCGGCGTCGGCCTGGCAGTCATGGTCTTCAGCATCGCGGTGACCGGACTGCTGATCTGGTACCAGCGCCGGGTCATCCGCCGCACGGGCTCGCTGGTGATCCAGGCGGATTCGCTGCATTACCTCTCGGACTGGCTCGCCAACGTGGGGGTCATCGTCGCCATCGTGCTGGCCGAGCTCGGCTGGCTGCGTGCCGACGGCGCCATCGCCCTCGGCATCAGCCTGATGATCGCCTGGAGCGCCTGGTCGGTGGCCCGCGAGGCTGCCCAGGTCCTCATGGACCGGGAGCTGCCCGCCTCGGAGCGGGAGCAAATCCTGGAGCTCGCCCGGGCCGCCGAAGGGGTAACCGGCGTGCACGGGCTGCGCACCCGCCGCTCCGGGGCGCGGCGCATCGTGCAGCTCCATCTCGAACTGCCGGGCGCGACCGACCTCTCCGCCGCCCACGCGGCCGGCGACCGGCTGCGGCAGCGTATCGAGGAGAAGTTCTCGCCGGTGGACGTCACCGTGCATCTGGACCCCGCCGGCCCGGACAACCCGTCCGAGGAAGAAATCGTCGACCCGATCTACCGGGACTCTAGGTAAGAATACGCATTACCTGAGGAGCGGCCCTGCCGATAACTTGAGTCGGAAATTGACCAGTCGACCGGCTGGCGGGTCGCACGCCGCGATTCGCCCGATTGTCCAACCGGCGGTCGATCCGGGGTCGATCCGGGAACCGTTATGAACTCGCCAGGCAACAGGCTCAGCGAAGAGCAGGTAGCGGCAGCGCGGCAGGCGCTGAAGGAAAAGGAACAGCTCCTTCAGACCCGGCTCGACCGCATCAAGGAGAACCGTCTCTCCGGATTCCATCCGGACTCCTCCGAAAGAGCCACCGAGATGGAGAACGCCGAGGTGCTCGACGCGCTCGGCAACGAGGCGCGGCGTGAACTCACGCTCATCCGCAAGGCGCTGCACCGGATCGAGGACGGCAGCTACGGGCTCTGCGTGGATTGCGAGGAACCGATCGAGCCCGCGCGGCTGAAAGCGTACCCCCACGCACAGCACTGTCTGCGCTGCGCCGGCGCCCGGGAGGCCGCGCGGCGCTGACCTCTTCACGAGGTCCCGTCACCAGGTCCCGTCAGTCGAGCCGCGGCAGCCCGCCGGCGTCCTCGATCGCGCTGGCCAGCGTCGCGGCGCTGCGCCCGACGAGATCCTTGTCGATCTCCAGCCGATCATGCCTGGCGATGGACTCCTCGGCGATCTCCTCACGCAGCAAACCGAGCAGTTTCGGCTCCGCGACGACGATGAACCCGTCCAGACGCTCCCGGGTCATGGTCTCCTCCATGCGCCCGGCGATCGCGTTCGCGAATACCCTCGCGGCATCCTCGCGCAGCGGAGTCGGCGGCTCCAGCTTGTGCCGGCCCTGACCGTGACTGTCGAAGGACTTGCCGGGCTGGTCCGACGCTTCGGCCGGCACGGCGCCCTCGACGGCCGACGCCTGCAGCTTGAACAGGGGCTCGGGTTCGGAGAATCGCCGTTCCTGAGTGTAGAACTCCGCGCAGCGGCGGTCGGCGACGACTACCAGCGCGGCTCTCTTTCCGCTCTCTGCCATTTCTGTCCCCTCTTCCTGTTGGGGCATTTCCCAAG
>CAYQZN010000186.1:0-5620 GCA_964421805.1 uncultured Woeseiaceae bacterium | reverse complement strand
AATCCGGCTCTTCGCCGGGACGTGCCGCAGGATGCGGAATGTGCAGGCGTGACTTTTTGGTCATGCGTCGAGGATCCCCCCTGAGATACTCATGAAATCTGTCGGCCGGCGGGCGCTGTCTCCTCCGCGGGCCGGGCCGCCGCACCGCCGGCGACGATGCGTCGGGCAAGTTCGTCGGCGACCTCGTTCGTGGGCCGCCCCGTCTTCTCCGCCTCGGCGAAGATGGCCCGCAGGCGCTCCGGGATGCGGCTGACCTCGGCGCGGACCTCTTCCCTCGAGCTGCCGCCCAGATACTCCCGCGCCACGCTGATCACGCCGCCGGCGTTGATGACGTAGTCCGGCGCGTACAGGATGCCGCGTGCCGCCAGCCGCGCGCCGTCCCCGGCCGTCGAGAGCTGATTGTTCGCGCCGCCGGCCACGATCTGCACCCGCAGCCGCGGAATGCTGGCGGAGGTGAGTATGTTGCCGAGTGCACAGGGTGCCAGCACCTCGGCCTCCGTGGCCAGGAGTTCGCCCACCGGCACCACCCCGGCACCGAGTTCTTCCCGCGCGCGTTCGGCATTGCGCCGGTTGACGTCCGAGACGATCAGCTCGGCGCCGTCTTCGCGGAGCAGGCGGCACAGGTGCCAGCCGACGTGGCCGACGCCCTGCACGGCCACACGGATGCCCTGCAGCGAGTCGGCACTCAGTTTCGTCTCCACCGCGGCACGGATGCCGAGGAACAGGCCCAGCGCCGTCCATGGCGAGGGATCGCCGCCGGCGCTCTCGCCGCTCTGGGGCAGGCCGGAGACGAATTCGGTCTCGCCACGCACCGCGCGCATGTCCTCCACACTGATGCCGACGTCCTCGGCGGTGATGTAGCGCCCGTGCAGGGAAGCCACGGCGCGGCCGAAGGCCGCGAACAGCTCCGGCGACTTCGGCGCCCGGTCGCTGGCCAGGATGACGGATTTGCCGCCGCCGAAAGGCAGCTCGGCGATGGCGTTCTTGTAGGTCATGCCGCGGGACAGCCGCAGCGCGTCGGTCAGCGCATCGGCTTCGCCGGCATACTGCCAGCGGCGGCAGCCGCCGGCCGCGGGGCCCAGCGCCGTCGAATGCACGGCGATGATGGCCTCCAGGCCGGAGGCGGGATCGCAGAAGTGATGGATCGATTCGTGCTGATCGAATTCGGGATGGTCGAATACGCTCACCGGCTGCCCCCTGCAGTGTCTAACCTTCAAATATATCCCGGTGACGGGGAATTATTTCTGAAAATTCATTGGCATCGATGACGAATTGCGCATAATGAATGCGTCATTGCCTGCCAAAACGGTTTCGCTATGCAGACCCTCGATCTCGACAAGACCGACCGCCAGATCCTCAATCTCCTCCAGACGGAGCCGGGAATCAATGCCTCGGCTGTCGGCGAGGCCATCGGGCTGTCCCAGTCCGCCTGCTGGCGGCGCATCCAGCGGCTGCGCGAGGCCGGCGTGATCCGGGACCAGGCCGCGGTGCTGGACGCCGAAAAGGTGGGGCTGAACACGATGGTGTTCGCGCTCGTGAAGCTCACCTCCCACGGGCGCAGCAACCTGTCCGCGTTCGCGGACGCCGTCCGGGCCTTCCCGGAGGTGCAGGAATGCTACCTGCTCATGGGCACGGTGGATTTCCTGCTGCGCATCGTCGCCGAGGACATCAAGGCCTACGAGCGCTTCTTCTTCGAGAACCTCTCCCAGGTGCCGGGCGTGCAGGAGATCACGTCGAACATCGCGCTGTCGCGCATCAAGCACACCACCGTGCTGCCGCTGTAGCGCCGCTCTCAGAGTACGGCGGCGACGGATTCGACGAAGTAGTCGATGTTGCCGGCGTTCAGCGACGCCACGTTGATGCGCCCGGAGTCGACCATGTAGATGGAGTACTCGTCGCGCAGCCGCCGCACCTGGTCTACCGACAGCCCCATGAACGAGAACATGCCCGACTGGCGCTCCATGAAGGAGAAGTCGCGCTCGACGCCGGCGTCGCGGAACTTCTCCGCCAGCACCTGCCGCAGACCGTTGATGCGGTCGCGCATGCCGCCCACTTCCCCGACCCAGCGGGCGCGCAGTTCCTCGTCGTGCAGGATGATGTCGACGACTCCCGGTCCGTGGGCGGGCGGCATGGAGTAATTCGCCCGGGTCAGCTTGTTGATGACCGTCTCCACGGCACTGGCCCGGTCGGCATTCTCGGTGACCACCGTCAGCGCCCCGACCCGGTCCCGGTACAGAGCGAAATTCTTCGAGCAGGAGGTGGCGATAATCACCTCCGGGCAGCGTTCCGCGAACAGCCGCACGGCCAGGCAGTCCTCCTCCAGGCCGCGCTCGAAGCCCATGTAGGCGGTATCGATCACGGGCGTGAAGCCTTTCTCCGCGGCGAGATCCACGACCTCCTGCCACTGCTCCGGGTCCGGTGTGACGCCGCAGGGGTTGTGGCAGCAGGCATGGAACAGTACGGCATCGCCCGGGCCGCGCCGGCCGATGGCCTCCATCATGTCGTCGTAGCGCAGGCTGCTGGTTTCCGGGTCGAAGTAGGGATAGCTGTGCATGGCCAGGCCGGCGGCCGGGAACAGGGCGAGGTGATTGCCCCAGGTCGGGTCGCTGGCCCAGAGCTCCGTGCCGGGGCTGGCCCGGTGGATGAGATCGCCTGCCACCCGCAGCGCGCCCGTGCCGCCGGGTGTCTGGATGGTGCGCACGCGGCCGGCCCGGACCACCTCGCTGTCGGCGCCGAACAGCAGTTCGGTCATGCCCTCGTTGAAGCCGGCCACGCCGGCAGGGCCGAGGTAGGCCTTGCTGGTCTGGGTCTGCAGGAGTCGGGCCTCGGCCTCCTTGACGGATCCGAGTACCGGCGTCTCGCCCTCTTCGTTGCGGTAGACGCCGATGCCGAGGTCGACCTTCTTCGGGTTCGTGTCGGCGGCGTAGGCGGCGATGATGCCGAGGATGGGATCGGGCGGGACGGGTTTGACTTGTTCGAACATGGAGTCTGGTTCGCCTTGTTGTGTGGTGTTCTGCCGGCGGCATCCGGTGCCGTCCGTCAAGCATAACGCGTTCGCCGCGGGATTTGGTTGCCGGGCCGGCTGTGAAGGGGCCGGCGCGGCTGCTATTCTCTCGCCGCTGCCGCACCCGCTGTTGCCTTGCCAACTCCTGCCAACGAGGAAGCGCCATGCCCGGCCCGCAATCCGACGTCGATCGTTCCAGTGGTTCCCAGGTCGATTCCCGGGTCGATTCCCGGGTCGATCCCCGGGTCGATCCCAAGGTAGACCCAGAGGGTCTGCTCGAGTACTCGGTGGTATTCACCGATCGTTCGCTCAACCACATGTCCGCCCTCTTCCAGGGGGTCATGAACGATATCTCGGCTGGTCTGAAGGACGTGTACGGCGCCGACGCCGTGGTGGTGGTGCCGGGCGGGGGCACCTTCGCCATGGAAGCGGTCGCCCGCCAGCTCGCGACGGGACGGCACTGCCTCATCGTGCGCAACGGCTGGTTCAGCTACCGCTGGACGCAGATCCTGGAGATGGGCGGTTTCGCGGCCGGCTCTACGGTACTCACCGCCAGGCAGAGCGGCGAGGGCGCCCGCGCACCGTTCGTGCCCCCGCCCGTCGACGAGGTCGTCGAGCGCATCCGTGCCGAGCGGCCGGCGGTGGTCTTCGCGCCCCACGTCGAGACCTCGGCCGGCCTGCTGCTGCCGGACGACTACGTCCGCGCGGTGGCCGATGCCGCGCACGAGGTGGACGGGCTGTTCGTGCTGGACTCCGTCGCCTCCGGCTGCCTCTGGGTGGACATGCAGGCGCTGGGCGTCGACGTGCTGATCAGTGCGCCGCAGAAGGGCTGGAGTTCCACGCCCTGCGCGGGACTGGTGATGCTGAGCGGCCGCGCGCGCGAGTACGCGGAGACGAGCGAGAGCGGCAGTTTCGCCTGCGACCTCCGGAAGTGGCTGCAGATCATGCAGGCCTACGAGAACGGCGGGCATGCCTACCACGCCACGATGCCGACGGACGGCCTGCGCCAGTTCCGCGATACCCTGCACGAGACGCGGGAGTTCGGATACGAGCGCGCCCGCGACGCGCAGGTGGCACTCGGCAGGCGGGTGCGGGCCGTGCTGGAAGAGGCCGGCTTCCCCAGCGTCGCCGCACCGGGCTACCAGGCGCCGGGCGTGGTGGTCTCCTATACCGACGACCCCGACATACAGAACGGCAGCCGGTTCGCGGCGCAAGGGCTGCAGATCGCCGCCGGGGTGCCTCTGATGTGCGGCGAGCCGGACGACTACCGCAGCTTCCGCATCGGGCTGTTCGGGCTGGACAAGCTGGCGAACGTGGAGCGCACCGTGGCCCGCCTGAGCGGTGCGGTGGAGAGACTGTGACCGCTGCGACGGATGCGGGGCAGCCGGACCGCGAGTACATCCTGACGATGCACTGCCCGGATCGGCCGGGCATCCTGGCCGCCGTCACCGGCGCTCTGGCGGAGCAGGGCGGCGACGTCCGCGACGCCCAGTCTTTCGCCGACGACAGCACCGACGAGTTCTTCGTGCGCATGCACGCCCTGTTGCCCTCGGACGAGGCGGCCGCCGCCTTCGGCGCCGCCATCGGCGAGCTCGCGGTGAGGCTCGGCATCCGCTGGGAGCTGCACGGCTGCGCGGTGCCGCCGCGCGTGATGATCATGGTGTCCAGGTTCGACCACTGCCTGCGCGACCTCCTGCACCGGCGCGAGACCGGCGCGCTCCGGGCGGACGTCCCGCTGGTGGTCTCCAACCACGACGATGCCCGGGGACTGGTCGAGTGGCACGGCATCCCCTTCGTGCACCTGCCGGTATCGAAGGACAACCGGTCCGAGCAGGAGGCAGAGGTGCTGCGCCTCGTCCGCGACCATCGCATCGACCTGGTCGTGCTGGCCCGCTACATGCAGATCCTGTCGGCCGACATGGTGCGGGAGCTGGCCGGCCGCTGCATCAACATCCACCACTCCTTCCTGCCGAGCTTCAAGGGGGCGATGCCGTATCGGCAGGCCCACGAGCGGGGCGTGAAGCTGATAGGCGCGACGGCGCACTACGTCACGGAGGACCTCGACGAGGGGCCGATCATCGAGCAGGACGTCAGGCGCGTGACCCACGCCACCACCGAGAGCGAGATGACCGGGATCGGGCGGGAGACGGAAGCCAGCGTGCTGGCCCGGGCGGTGCGCTGGCACGTCGAGCGCCGCATCCTGCTGAACGGCGCGAAGACCGTCGTCTTTCCCTAGCCCGTCCGTCTGGTCGGTTCGCCTGGCCGACGCTCCCGGTCGGCTGCCTTACAGGTAGATCCAGGGTCTGTCGGCGCGATCGCGCTCGCGGAAGGCCAGTATCTGCTCGTCCCGCTGCATGGTCTTCGCGATCGGGTCCAGGCCCTCCAGCAGCATCTCCTTGTCTCCGGCGCCGATGTCGAAGGGATAGTCTGCACCGGCCGCGTCGGTGACCGTCTGCGCCGGCAGGTCGATGGTCACCTGCTGTGAGGGCTCGGCGTCGATGTGCAGGGCGATCGCCTCGATGTCCGGCTCGGCGAGGCGCACCGGCAGGATGCCGTTGCGTACGCAGTTGCCGTAGAAGATGGAGCCGAAGCCGGGCGCGATGACCGCGCGGAAGC
>CAYQZN010000185.1:0-5670 GCA_964421805.1 uncultured Woeseiaceae bacterium | reverse complement strand
CCACCTGCGCGAACTGCTCGCGGATGCGGTTCTGGGCCTGCAGGCGCTCCATCAGCTCACGGCGTTCCGCGGTGGCGCCGCCCAGCCGCTCGTCCAGGATGCGGAGTTCCTCTTCCATCTCCGCCACCCGCGAGACGCTGTCCGCCAGATCCTGTTCCAGCGACTGATTGCGGGAGCGGAGATTCTCGACGTAGGTGACCAGCTCGGCCGTGAGTTCCTCGTTGCCGTCGACCAGGTCGGGGACGATGTCGGCGGCGCCTGCCACGGCCGTCAGGGAGCGCTCCCAGGAGAGGATGAGTTCTTCGACGGTCAGATCGTCGTCGCGCACGTCCCGGACCACGTCGGCCAGCCGGATGGCGTGCCGGGCCTCGTAATTGGCCTGACGGGCGAGGCTGCGGGGCAGGTCGGTGTCGTAGCGGTTCTCGTTCAGCTCCTTCTCGGCCTGCTGCAGCAGGCGCTTCGAGCGCGCCAGCGTGATCGGCGCGTAGCGCTCGACCCGGGCACGGTCTGCTTCCTCGAGCAGCCGCCGGGTCTCGCTCAGGTAACGGCTCTTGATGGCGGAGAGTTCGGCATCCCGGTAGAGGCTCTCCGCCTCGCCGGCCCGCTCCTGCGCGTCCTGCAGATCGCCGCTCTCCAGTTCCCGGATGGCATCGGCGAATTTCCGTTCGGCATCTTCCCAGATCGGAGCGGAGCGCGCGGGTGCCTCGGCCGCGCGGGCGTCCTGGCGGGTCGCGATCACCGTGGCCAGCGTAATGCGGGCGAGTTCCGCCGCCTCGGCGGCCTCGCGGAACTCCTGCTCGGCGTCGGCCAGTTTGCCGCGGATGTAGTCGACGCTGCGTCCCCGGTCGAGGCCGGCTTCCGCGGCCTCGTAGTCCTTCACGCCCCGCTCCCAGTGCCGTGGCGAGAACAGGGACGCCTGGAGCTCCTCCGCGGCCGCGCGGGCGGCGTCGGCGTCCTCGAACAGGGCGGCTCTGAGCTCCTGGGCGCCCGCGGTCGCGGCGGCCAGGGTCAGGAGGCACAGGAGGAGAGAGAGCGGGCGGGTGACGGAGCGCGGCATCGGTGTTTCCTCGGGACTCCGGCCGTTCACCGGCGGAGCCTGTCCATGGCGGAGTTGCAGTGATGAATGGGTCGATAGTGTTACGTCGCTGGAGGGGCGTTGCAACCAATCTGCTCCCGTCTGCATCAAGTAACAGTAAGAAGCCCGAAAACGGGCGCAGCGGGAGGGAGCCGGATCATGAATTATCTACAGCGACAGAGCAGGGCGATAGCGGAGCGGGAGCAACGGCGCGGGCGCTGTCCGCCGGGCCCGATCATGCGGCCCTGGGGCGCGAGGAAGGCCGATTCTGTGCAGCGGCTCACAGAAACCCCCCGCGCCGGGTGCCTATCCTCGGGCTCATGGGAAGACACTGTGCCCAGTACTACGCCGAGTTCGTCCTGAGGGAGGGCGGCAGCCGGGAGGCCGACGAATACAGCGGTATCGTCGAACTGTGCCGGCCGGCCGGCGCCGACGTGGAGCCCGAACACATCGAGGCGCTGCTGGCGCACAACTTCGAACTCGACGCCGACTGCGTCCAGCTGCTGCGCTGGGCCAGGGTGCACTGACCGGCGGCAGGACGCGGCACTGCCGCGAACGTTTCTCTCCAGGCTTTCGAGCCTCCCGTTGATACGCCCGGCTTGCCCGGGCGTCTTTTTGTCCGCCGCCCGGGTTCAGGCCCCGAATACCACCTCGTAGCCGGCGTACTTGCGTATGTTCAGCACGCCGCTGTCGAGGATGAGGTACTGCCCCTTGACCCCCAGCAGGGTGCCGGTGACCGTGGGCGTCTTGTCCAGGTTCAGTGCGCGCACCTTGTCCGGGTACTCGCTGACCGGGTATTCGATCACCACTTCCTCCGCATCCGTGACCTGCTCGATCGTGCCGGCGCCGAACTCGGCGGCGATGGCATCGAGTTCCTGCCCGGCCCGCGTCAGCAGCTCGTCCCGGCTCTCGGCCAGCGCGCGGGGCTCCGGGTCGCCTTTCAGCATGCGCCGCCAGTCCGTCTTGTCGGAGACGTGGCGGCCGATGGCCACCTCGGCCAGGCCGGCGACGCGGCGGCTCGACACGCGCAGGACGGGCAGCGCCTGGCGGGCGCCCTGGTCGATCCAGCGTGTGGGCACCTGGGAGGCGCGGGTAATGCCCACCTTCAGCCCGGACGAGTTGGCCAGGTAGACCACGTGGGAGCGCATGCAGTTGGCTTCGCCCCAGTCCGGCTCGCGACAGGTGCCTTCGTGGAAGTGGCAGCGCTCCGGGCGCACGATGCAGATGTCGCAGCGGGCGAGGCCCCGGGCGCAGGGGAAGCAGTAGCCCTGGTTGAAGCTCTTCGACGTCTTGCGCCCGCAGGCCACGCAATGGATGGCGCCGGTATGGGTGAGCGCGATCTCCCGGCCGAGGTAGTCGTTCAGCGGCTCCTCGGTGTCGCCCAGGGGCAGCCTATAGCTAACGGGCGCGCTGTGTTCGGCGCGCATCTTTCTCAGGTGTCCTTGCAATGGCATGACGCGGTTCCCACGACAGCGTGTGGCGACACAAGTGCGACAGAGTTTGATGCCGCGGTGCGGCATGCGACAATAGCCGGTCAGCTTCCGGATGGCCAGAAGGCCAGGGACCCATGACAGACAAGACCGAAGGTTTCCGCGGCATCCCCATCGTCGAGGGCAATCCCCGCGGCGGCGCCCGCAGCGGCGAGAAATACCGGACGGATGCCGGCTTCACCGCGATCAAGAACGGCATCAAGACCGGCCGTGACGAGCAGCCCGCGACCCGCGGCGGCAAGCCGCGCTGGCTGCGGGCGAAAATGCCCGCCGGCAGGAAGTATTCCGCCGTGAAGCAGACCGTGCGCGACAACCGGCTCAGCACCGTCTGCGAAGAGTCCATGTGCCCGAACATCGGGGAGTGCTGGAACGCCGGCACCGCCACCATCATGGTGATGGGCTCGGTGTGCACCCGGGCCTGCCGCTTCTGCGCCGTGGATACGGGCAACCCCCGCGGCTGGCTGGACCCCGAGGAGCCGGCCAACACCGCCCGCGCGGTCGAACTCATGAATCTCAACTACGTGGTGCTCACCTCCGTGGACCGGGACGACCTGCCGGACGGGGGCGCCTCCCACTACGCAGCCTGCGTGCGGGAGATCAAGGCGCTGAGGCCGCAGACGGCGGTGGAGGCCCTGACCCCGGATTTCGACGGCGACACCGGGGCGGTGGAGCTGCTGGTGGATTCGGGCCTGGAAGTCTTCGCCCAGAACGTCGAGACCGTGCGCCGGCTCACTCATCCCGTGCGCGACCCCCGCGCCGGCTACGACAAGACCCTGTCCGTGCTCGCGCACGCGAAGCGCTACCGGCCCGACGTGCTCACGAAGACCAGCCTGATGCTGGGCCTCGGCGAGACCGACGAGGAGATCTTCGAGACGATGGACGACCTGCGCGCCATCGACGTGGACATCCTCACCCTCGGGCAATACCTGCAGCCGACCCGCAATCACCTGGCGGTGGAGCGCTTCGTCTCGCCGGAGGAATTCGCCCGCTACCGGGAAGCCGGCCTGGCGAAGGGCTTTCTGGAAGTCGTGGCCGGGCCCCTGGTGCGATCGAGCTATCGCGCCGAACGGGTGCTGGAGCAGAACAACGTGGGCATAGCCACAGAGGCGAGCGAGGCGGCTTCGGCCGCTTCCTGACGCGGGGACCGCCGGATGGAAGACTTCTTCGCCAACTACGGCCTGTTTCTGGCCAAAACAATCACCTTCGTCGCCGCCGTGCTGGTGATCATCGCCGCCGGCGCGGCGGCCTCGCGCAAGGTCTCGGGCGGCGAGGGCCTGAAGGTCGAGAACCTGAACGAGCGGTACCGCAAGCTGGCAGGCACGCTGAAGCGCAGCGTGGTCAACCGCAAGGCCGCCAAGGCCCTGGCCAAGGCCGAGAAGGCGGCGGCCAAGAAGGCGGCCAAGAAGGCGGCCAAGAACGCCGGAAAAAGCGACGAATCCCGCCCGCGTACCTTCGTGGTCGACTTCAAGGGCGACATCAAGGCGACGGGCGTCGCGGCCCTGCGCGAGGAGGTGAGCGCCGTGCTCGCCGTGGCCGGCGAAGACGACGAGGTGCTGGTGCGGCTGGAGAATGCCGGCGGCATGGTCCACGAGCACGGCCTCGCGGCCTCCCAGCTGGTGCGCCTGCGCGAGGCCGGCGTGAAGTTCACCGTGGCGGTGGACCGGGTGGCGGCCAGCGGCGGCTATCTCATGGCCTGCATCGCCGACCGCATCGTGGCCGCGCCGTTCGCCATCCTGGGCTCCATCGGCGTGCTCGCCCAGCTGCCCAACTTCAACCGCATGCTGGATAACCACGGCGTGGAGTTCGAGCAGATCGCCGCGGGCAAGTACAAGCGCACGGTCACGATGTTCGGCAAGAACACCGAGGAGGACCGGGACAAGCTGCGCCAGGAACTCGAAGACGTGCACAGGCTGTTCCAGGATGCCGTCGGGCGCTATCGGCCGGACCTGGACATGGAGAAGGTGGCCACCGGCGAGCACTGGTACGGCACCCAGGCGATCGCGCTGTCGCTGGCCGACGAGCTCGCCACCAGCGACGAGCTGCTGGTGAAGGCCGTCGAGGACCGCGACGTCTACAAGGTCACCTACGAGATCAAGCAGCCGCTGCCGAAGAAGGTGCTGCATTCCATGGACGCCCTCGCCGAGCGGGCTGCCGACATCCTTTGGCGGCGCCTGCAGGAGAGCCGCTACCTGCGCTGAGCGGCCGGCGCCGGCCTGGTTTAGAATCCGGCGGGACGCTCTGCGGAGCGTTGCGCGCGGCGCCGCGGCCGGAACTCGCCCGGTCGCCGCCAGTCTGAATGAGCACCAGTACCGACGAGTCCCGACCAGTACCGACGAGCACCGCCATGAAGCAGACCCGTTCGCTCCAATCGCCCCGATCACTCCGACTGACCGCCGCCGGCCTGATCGCCGCGAGCCTCGTTCTGGCAACCGCCTGCGCCACTTCGCCCACCGGTCGCAGTCAGCTGATCCTGCAGTCCGACGAGGAGCTAGCGGCCCAGGGTGAGGCGGCTTTCACCCAGCTCCGGGCGGAGATGCCGCTGTCCACGGACCGGACTACCATCGACTTCGTCGCCTGCGTCGCCAACGCCATCGTCGGCCAGCTCGAAGGCGAAATGGCCGCTCTGAACTGGGAGCTGGCGGTGGTGGAGCGGCCCGAGGTCAATGCGTTCGTGCTGCCCGGCGGCAAGATCACCGTCTTTACCGGCCTGCTCGAGGTCACCGAGAACGACGACCAGCTGGCCGCCGTCATGGGCCACGAGGTGGCGCACGTCACCGCGCGCCACCCGAACGAGCGCGCCTCGCGGGCGCTGGCCACCGGTTATACGGTGGGCTTCCTCGGCGCCATCGTGGGCGGCACGCCCATGGCCAACCGCAGCGCCTCCACCGCCATCCAGATGGCCGCCCAGCTCGGCATCACGCTGCCGTTCACCCGCACCCAGGAGCGCGAGGCGGACATCGTCGGCATCGAATACATGGCCCGCGCCGGCTTCGACCCCCGCGAGAGCGTATCGCTGTGGAAGAACATGCGCGAGAAGAACAAGGGCGAGCCGCCCGAGTTCCTCTCCACCCACCCCTCCAGCGAGGACCGCATCGACAAGCTGGT
>CAYQZN010000184.1:0-5673 GCA_964421805.1 uncultured Woeseiaceae bacterium | reverse complement strand
GCATCGGCATCCGCCCCCTGATGGTGTTCGGGCTGGTGCTGCTGTCCGGCTGCAACCTCATGTACGGACGCGTGGACACCATCTGGGAGATGTACGGCATCCATTTCCTGTTCGGCATCGTGCTCACCACGGCCGGGCTGATCGTCAACGTCATGCTGGTGTCACGCTGGTTCGTGCGATTGCGGGGCGTGGCCATCGGCATCACGCTGGCCGGTACCAGTCTCGGCAACGCCTTGCTGCCTACCATCAACACGCTGCTGATCCAGTCGGAAGGCTGGCGTGCCGCCTTCGGCTGGATCGCCATCCTGCCGGTGCTGCTGATCCCCCCGATCCTGCTGCTGGTCAGGGACAAGCCGGCGGACAAGGATCTCGCGCCGCTGGGCGGGGTGCAGACGCGGGCCGGCCGTGCTTCTTCGGACGACCTGCCGGGGATGACGTATGCCGAGGCTTTGCGCGACCGGAATCTCTGGCTCATCGCGCTGATCGCGTTCTGCACCTTCTACGCCATCCTGGGCGCAGCCTCGAATCTGTTCCTGTACCTGAACGGACGCGGGTTCACGCCGCAGACCGCCGCCGCCGGCATCGGTCTGGTATTCACGCTGGGCCTGTTCGGCAAGATCGGCAGCGGCGTGCTGGCCGACCTGATCGGCAAGAAACGGGTCTTCATCCTGGGCCTGGCCGTGATGTTCGGGGGCAGCCTGCTGATCCTCAAGCCGGGGGCGATCTGGATCGGCCTGGTGCTGTTCGGTTTCGGCTGGGGCGGGCTCTACACGCTGCTGCAGTTGTTGTGTGCCGACATCTTCGGGCTGAAGGCGCTCGGCAAGATCATCGGCACCATTACCATCCTGGATGCGGCCGGCGGCGGACTGGGTCCGTTCCTCACCGGGTACTTCTACGACCTGAGCGGCAACTACGAGCTGTCGTTCGCCGTCATCGCCGGCCTGGTGGGTGCCGCACTGATGGCGGGGCTGCTGATCCGGATCCCGGAGCTGCCCCCGGGGGCGAGTGCGGAGGACGGTCAGGGCCACCAGGGCCCGGCCGAGCCGGCTCAGTAACCCTCCCAGCTGTCGCTGACCCTCTCCTCGTCGATCAGGGTGCGGCGCGCGATCTTCCCCGCCTTGATCCACTGCCACACCCGGCAGCGGTAGCGGCCGCAATCCGACATCTGGATCATCTCGTAGAGATAGAGATCCGGTTCGCCCTTGCGCACCCAGTTCAGCATCAGCGTGCGGTTGTAGTCGTCCAGCGGCACCTCGGCGGCCCAGCCGGTGATGAGTTCGTTGTCGAACCAGACCCGCCCGTCCCGATACGTGGCGGGGAAGTCCCGGGTCTCCGTGCTGCCGTCCTCCCAGGTGTACAGGTTGGTCTGGTGATAGGGGTACGCGCCTTCCGCCGGGAAGCGGCAGATCAGCCGGCTGCGGTGCTCGTCGATCTTGTTGCCCTCGGCGTCGGCGTGCCGGTACCAGCCGTCCCAGACGCCTTCGTTGGCCGCCAGCAGCGGCATCGCTTTCCGGATGTCGGTCATCGGTTCCTCCGTTACGGTGGTCGGGCGGTTTGCGCCGCCCCGGCCGGAGTATAACGCCGGCTGCGGACCGGTGTGCCGACGCACGGAATCGCGGTGGGGGGAGGGGCTTTCGGGCAGGCGGGGAAGGCGATTCCGTGGCAGAATCCAACGTTATAGTGGCCTGGGTCACTGATTCGGGCCGCGATACGGCCTAGGATTTGTCGGGATGGACAGGCCCGGAACCGGTGGGAAGAGGATCATGACGAGACCCGTATTCGATTCCAGCGCAGCGCTGCACGACGTCCGCTACGAGATCCGCGGTCAACTGGCGCGGCGCGCCCACGAGCTCGAGAAGATGGGCTACGAGATCGTCCATCTGAATATCGGCAATCCGGGTCGTTTCGGCTTCCGCACGCCGGAGACGATGCGCCTGGCGATGATCGAGAACCTGGCCCAGTCGGAGGCCTATTCCCATCAGAAAGGCATCTTCCCCGCCCGCGAAGCCGTGGTGATGCAGCAGCAGAGTCGGGGTGTGGCGGGGGTCACGGCCGAAGAGGTCTTCATCGGCAACGGGGTCAGCGAGCTGATCGACCTGACCCTGCGGGCCATGCTGAACCGGGACGACGAGATCCTGGTGCCCAGCCCCGATTATCCGCTGTGGACGGCAGCGGTCACCCTGAACGGCGGCCGCGCGGTGCACTATCCCTGCCTGCCGGAGCATGGCTTCCTGCCGGACCCGGATGCGCTGGAGGCGCTGATCACGCCCCGCACGCGGGCCATCGTGGTCATCAACCCGAACAATCCCACCGGCGCCGTCTATCCCCGGGAGCTGCTCGAGCGGCTGGCGGCGCTTGCCGAACGCCACCGTCTGATCATGCTGGCCGACGAGATCTACGACCAGATGGTCTACGAAGACGCCGAGTTCGTGCCCATGGCGACTCTCGTCAACGAGACCCTTTGCATCACCTACAGCGGCCTCTCCAAGGTCTACCGGGCCTGCGGCTACCGGGTGGGCTGGGCCGTGCTGAGCGGCGCCGTGGAACGGGCAGGCGGCTACCTGGAGGGGCTGGAACTGCTGGCTGCACTGCGGCTGTGCAGCAACGTACCGTCCCAGTGGGCGGTCCAGACCGCGCTGGGGGGCTTCCAGAGCATCCGCCAGCTGGTGGCGCCCGGCGGCCGGCTGTACCAGTCGCGTCAGACCGTGCGCGAGGCCGTGGAGGCTAGCCGCTATCTGGAACTGGTGGCGCCGATGGGCTCGATGTACGCCTTCATCGGCGTGAATCCGCGCCGCTATCCGGGCTTCGACGACCAGGCTTTCGCACTGGACCTGCTCGAGAACCGGCACGTGCTGGTGGCGCCGGGAACGAGCTTCAACACCCCGTACCGCAACCACTTCCGCATCACCATGCTGCCCGACTCCGATACCCTGCAAGAGGTCTTCGGGCGCATCGAGGAAGTGCTGGAGACCGGCGTCCGCGGCCGCGTGACCGTTGCTTGAGTTTTTTCGAGAAAACTAAAATAAGTGACTGATATTTAATTCTTATGGTTGACGATTCGGTAGCCGGGAATGCCGTGGTCGTCACCGCCAGCCGGCGCCTCGCGCGCCACCTGCGCCTGCGCCATGCCGCCGGTCGCGCCGCAGCCGGCGCGGCCGCCTGGGTGGCTCCGCGTTACCTCCCCTGGGATGTCTGGCTGGACGAGGTCTGGCAGGCGGCGGGTTACCGTCCGGGAGTGCCTCTGCCTGCGCCCGTGCTCACCCCGCGTCAGAGCCGCACGCTGTGGGAGCGGGCGGCCTCGCGGGCGCTGGGGGAAGCCACCCTGGCGGGAACCGGGGGCCTCGCCGCCCAGGCCGCCGCGTCCTGGCAGAGAGCCTGCGACTGGCGGGTCCCGGCGGCCGCCATCCGCGAGGCGGCTCGCTCACCCGATGCCACGTTCCTGGTGCGGGCCATCGCTTATTACACTGCGGCCTGCGCCGAGGGCGGCTGGCAGGATCCGGCCGCACTGGCCGGTGCCCTGGCCGCGCGTTTCCGCCGCGCAGAGGCGACGGTCGACGGGCCGGTCACGTTTGCCGGATTCGAACGCCCGGCGCCGGCGCAACGCGATCTGGCGGACGCCATGCGGGAGGCCGGCGTGCCGGTCACGGCGGAGCCGGGCGAGCGCCGGTCCGCCGCCGCGACGGTGACGGTGCGCGATGCGCCGGATCGGGATGCGGAGCTGCGGGCGGCCGGTGCCTGGGCCCGGGATTGCCTGCTGGCGGAGCCGGGACGGCGTGTAGGTATCATCGTGCCGGATCTCGCGGCTCGGGCCGCC
The DNA here is from genome assembly GCA_964421805.1 of uncultured Woeseiaceae bacterium. Lineage (GTDB taxonomy): Bacteria > Pseudomonadota > Gammaproteobacteria > Steroidobacterales > Woeseiaceae > Lentisalinibacter. The sequence goes on along the minus strand of CAYQZN010000184.1, from coordinate 1,859 downwards.
CGGTCCGCACGCCTGATCGGCGAGGGCTTCAGCCCCGGCTGGCAGCTGCGCGCCGACGCGGTCAGCGCGATCAATGTCTCCTACGGCCGTCCGCTGGCGGAATACGGCCTCATCGATGCGGCGCTCGGCGTGCTCGGTCTGATTCGGGACGACCCGGACTTCGCCGCCTTGGGCCGGCTGTTGCGCAGCCCGTTCCTGGCGCCGGCCGGCGCCGACGGCCGCGCGGCGCTGGAGGTCGCCCTGCGGGACCTGCCCGATCGCCGCTGGGACCTCGCCCGTCTGCCGGAGGCCCTCGGCAGGTGGGCCGAGCGCCTGCCCGGGTCCGCCACGGCTTTCGTCCAGACCCTGGCGGGCGTCGCGGCGCAGCGCGCGGAGTGGCAGGCGCGCGCCATGCCCGCCGTGTGGGCGGAACGCATCGATACCCTGTTGACCGCCGCGGGCTGGGCACGGGAAACGGCCATGGACAGCGAGACCTGGCAGCTGGTCAACGCCTGGCGCAGTGTCCTGAACCAGTTCGCCGCCACCGGGCCGGTCAGCGGGCCGGTCACCGGGCATGGCGCGGTGGCGCAGGTCGCCGCCATCGCGCGTGAGACGCTGTTCCAGCCCGAATCCGACGACGCGGCCGTGCAGGTAATGGGCATGCTGGAGGCTTCCGGCATGACCTTCGACGCGCTGTGGATAGCGGGACTCGACACCACCACCTGGCCCCCGCCGCAGCGGCCCGATCCGCTGCTGCCGATCGCCCTGCAGCGGGACTACGGCATGCCCGATGCGACCCCGGCGGATACCCTCGACTATGCCAGGCGCATCTACACGGCGCTGCTCGGTTGCGCCCCGGAAGTGGTGGTGAGCTGGCCGCGCAGGGAGGGGGATGCGCAGCTGACGGCGAGCCCGCTGCTCGCCGGCCTGCCCGCTGCCGGTAGTGTGGACGAGGTGCCCGTCTACGCGCAGACCCTGGCGGGGACCGCCGCCCTGACCCCGGTGGAACCCGATCCTGCGCCGCCGCTCGCGCCCGGCGAGAGACTGCCGGGTGGGCACGGTGTGTTGTCCGCCCAGCGCACCCAGCCCTTCGATGCCTTCGTCCGTTACCGGCTGCGGGCCGAGCCCCTGGAGACGCCGGTGGCCGGTCTGTCCGCGCGCGAGCGCGGCACGATCATCCACCGCGCGCTGGAGGCCGTCTACCGTCGCTGGCCGGACCGGGACCGGCTCGCCGCGGCGGATGCCGGCGACCGGGCCCGGGCCGCCGGTGACGCGGTCGACCGGGCACTGGCCCGATACGGCAGGGGCGCCGATGCGCGCCTCGCCGGTCTGATCGCGCTGGAGAGCGAGCGCTGCGCCGCTCTCGTCACACGTTTCGTCGAGGCGGACCTCGCCCGGCCGGGCTTCCGCGAGGTGATCTGCGAGGAAGCCCGGGAAGTGGCCGTCGGACCGCTGCGGCTGTCCATCCGGCCGGACCGCATCGACGCCGTCGACGGCGGCTGGGCGGTCATCGACTACAAGACCGGCGCCACCGGCACCGCCACCGGGACCGACCCGGAGAATCCGCGCCAGCTGCAGCTGGTGATCTATGCCATCAGCCAGCCCGGCCGGGTGCGTGCGCTGGCCGTCGGCGTGGTCCATCCGCACCGCATCGGTTATCGCGGCGCCCGCGAGGCCGACCTGGAGTGGCCGGGCACCGGCGTGCAAGCGGTGGACGACTGGCCGGCGCTGCTCAATGCCTGGAAAGCCCGTGCCCACGGGCTGGCCGAGGCGGTGGCCGCCGGCGATGCGCGGGTGAATCTCAGCCTGGCGCTGGACGATCAGCGGCCGCTGGCCGTGCTGAGCCGGGTGGCGGAACTGGCCGACCGGGACGACGGAGA
>CAYQZN010000183.1:0-5717 GCA_964421805.1 uncultured Woeseiaceae bacterium | reverse complement strand
GCCCGGAGGGCATCTTCACCCACGTGAGCGGCATCAAGACCGTGATGCCGTCGAACCCTTATGACGCAAAGGGCCTGCTGATCAGCGCCATCGAGTCGCCGGACCCGGTGGTGTTCTTCGAACCGAAGCGCATCTACCACGGCCCCTTCGACGGCGACCCCGACAAGCCCGCCCTGTCCTGGTCGAATCATCCGAAGGGCGAGGTGCCCGAGGATTACTACACCGTGCCGCTGTCGAAGGCGGACATCGTGACGGCGGGCGAGGATCTCACCATCGTCACCTACGGCACCATCGTGCACGTGGCGCAGGCGGCGGCGAAACTGGCCGGCGTCAACGCGGAGATCATCGACGTGCGCACGCTGATGCCGCTGGACATCGACACCATCGCCGAGTCGGTGTGCAAGACCGGGCGCTGCCTGATCGCCCACGAGGCCACCCGCTTCAGCGGCTACGGGGCGGAGCTGACGGCCAGCATCCAGGAAGCCTGCTTCTACTACCTGGAGGCGCCCATCGAGCGGGTGACGGGCTGGGATACGCCCTACCCTCACGCTTTCGAATGGAAATACTTCCCCGGCCAGAAGCGCGTGGCCGCCGGTATCCGCAAGGTGATGGAGGCAGGATGAGCGAGTACATCTTCAAACTTCCCGACCTCGCGGAAGGCACCACGGAAGCCGAGATCGGCGAGTGGAACGTGAAGGTCGGCGACCAGGTGGCCGAGGACGACGTCGTCTGCACCATGATGACCGAGAAGGCGGCAGTGGAGGTCTCCTCGCCGGTCTCCGGCAAGGTGACGAAGGTCGCCGGCGAACCCGGCGACATGGTGCAGGTAGGCACACCGCTGATCGTCTTCGAGACAGAGGATGATTCCGCCGAACCGGACGCAGGAGGGCCTTCAGGCCCGACCGCCGAGGGGAAAACGGAAATCGGGGCTGAAGCCCCTCCTACAGGGGAAGAACCGGACGTAGGAGGGCCTTCAGGCCCGACAGAGGAATCGGAGAGGGGAATCGGGGCTAAAGCCCCTCCTACAGCCCCTCCTACAGCATCTCGCAAAGGCAAGGTCATCACCTCCCCCGCCATCCGCCGTCGCGCCAAGGAGGCCGGCATCGATCTCACCGAGGTGGAAGGCTCCGGCCCCCGCGGGCGCATCCTGCGCGAGGACTTCGACCGCTTCGTCGAGCAGCGCTCCGCCGGCGGCCCGGGACCCTCCCCGCGCCGCGCCACCGGCGCCAAGGAGGTCAAGATCATCGGCCTGCGCCGTGTCATCGCCGAGCGCATGGCGAAGGCGAAGCGGGAGATACCGCACTTCGCCTACGTCGAGGAGATCGACGTCAGCGAACTCGAGGCCCTGCGCAAACACCTGAACGGGAAGAAGTCCGATCCGGCTGAGCGGCTAACGCTGCTGCCATTCATCAGCCTTGCCCTGATCCGCGCGCTGGCCGAATTCCCCCAGTGCAATACCACCCACGATGCCGAGCGCAACCTGCTGCTGCGCCACAACCCGGTGCATCTCGGCGTCGCCACCCAGACGCCGGACGGCCTCAAGGTGCCGGTGGTGCGCCACGCCGAGGCCCGCGATCTGGACGACCTCGCCGCCGAGACCCGACGGGTCACCGAGGCGGCCCGGGACAAGAGCGCGAAGCCGGACGAACTCAAGGGCTCGACCATCACCATCACCAGTTTGGGCAAGCTGGGCGGCATCGTCTCCACGCCGGTCATCAATCAGCCGGAAGTGGCCATCATCGGCGTGAACAAGGCGGTGCAGCGCCCGGTGATCGTCGACGGCCAGGTGACGGCGCGCCTGATGATGAACCTGTCGTCCTCCTTCGATCACCGCTTCGTGGACGGCTACGACGCGGCCGCCATGATCCAGCGCATGAAGGAACTCCTGGAACATCCGGCGACGCTGTTCATCTGAGGGGCCTTACCCGACACGCGAGGCCCGGGGTGCCGTATCCGCGGTAACCGCGTCCCGTCAAGCGGCTGCCCGCTACTCGCCGGCAGCGAGGCCGCTTTCGAACAGCCGGGCGATTTCCTCGTCCGCATAGCCGAGCTCGCCGAGCACCTCTGCGGTGTGCTGGCCCTGGCGGGGCACGTCGTGGTGCAGGCCGAAGCGCTCGCCGGCCATCTCCAGCGGCAGCGCCGGCAGCTTCGCGGTCTCGCCGGCATGCTCGCCGCCGGGCACGGTCACTTCCACCAGGCCATCGCCGGCATTGAGATGAGGGTCGTCGAACATCTCCTCCGGCTTCGCGATGGGCGCGAACGGCAGGCCCGTCTGCTCCAGTCTGGCCATCAGCTCGGCCTTGGTATAGGAGCGGAAAGTCTCCTTGATGACCGGGATGATGCGGTCGCGCTGCCGCACGCGGTCGCCGTTGGCGGCCAGGGTCTCGTCACTGGCGAATTCGGTCAGGCCGAAGGCCTCGCAGAACAGCCGCCACTGGGTGTCGCTAACCACGCCCACGAAAACCTGCTCGTCGTCGCCGGTGTCGAACACCTCGTACACCGCCCAGGCCGAGATGCGCGCCGGCATCGGCGCCGCCGGCGTGCCGGTGACCGCGTGTTGGGCCATGTGCTGGCCCACCAGGAACACCGTGTTCTCGAACAGCGAGCTGACCACCTTCTGTCCCTCGCCGGTGCGATGGCGCTGCTCCAGCGCGGCCAGCACGCCCATGGCGCCGAACATGCCGCCCTGCACGTCGATGACGCTCGCGCCGGCGCGCAGCGGACGGCCCGGCGGCCCGGTCATGTAGGCGAGGCCACCCATCATCTGCGCCACCTCGTCCAGCGCCGTGCGGTCCGCGTAGGGCCCGGCCAGGAAGCCCTTCTCGGAGCAGTAGATCAGGCGGGGGTTCAGCGCGTGCATCGCCTCCCAGCCGAAGCCCAGCTTGTCCATGGCCCCCGGCCGGAAGTTCTCGATCAGCACGTCGGCCGACTCCGCCAGCTTCAGCGCCGCGGCCTTGCCCTCGGCGGACTTGAGGTCCAGGCAGATCGAGCGCTTGTTGCGGTTGTACATCGGGAAGTAACCCGCGCCGGAGCCGAGCAGCCGACGGGTGTTGTCGCCCTTCACGGGCTCGATCTTGACCACGTCGGCGCCCATGTCGGCCAGCAGCAGCCCGCAGGCCGGACCCATCACCATGTGGGTGAACTCGGCCACCCTGATCCCCGCCAGCGGCAGGTCTTCGCGCTTACGCATCCATATCCATCCACGTATCCGTGTAGGAGGGCCTTCAGGCCCGACCCGATCGAAGCATGCAGGAGGGGCTTTAGCCCCGATTCACTAATTCCACAGTCGGGCCTGAAGGCCCTCCTACGGGTTGGGCAAGGTAGCGTAGGATAGTATGGTTGTCACCCGCACATCAGCCGAGAGCGAGAGCTTATGAGCGCGAATACCACCCGCATACTGGTCAGCGAGGTCGGCCCCCGGGACGGCCTGCAGAGCATCGATTCCATCATGCCGACCGAGGCGAAGAAGGCCTGGATCGCCGCCGAGGCGGAAGCCGGCGTGCGCGAGATCGAGGTGGGCTCCTTCGTGCCGCCGAAGCTACTGCCCCAGCTGGCCGATACGGCGGAGATCGTCCGCTACGCGCGCACGATCCCGGGGCTCACCGTGGCCGCCCTCGTCCCCAATCTCAAGGGCGCAGAGAACGCCGTGGCCGCCGGCGCCCACAAGATCACGCTGCCGCTTTCGGTCAGCGAGACCCACAGCAAGGCGAACCTGCGCAAGACTCACGCCGAGGTGCTTGACGAGGTACGCGCCATCGCCCGGCTGCTGGGCACGCTGCCGGCGGACGAGCGACCCGAGTTCGAGGGCGGGCTGTCCACGGCGTTCGGCTGCACGCTGGAAGGGCCGGTGGACGAGCGCAAGGTCGTGGAATTCGCCGTCAAGCTGATGGAACTCGGCTGCGACGAGGTGGGGCTCTCCGACACCACCGGCTACGCCAATCCGGCCCAGCTGCAGCGGCTGGTAAAGCTGGTGCGCGCCGAGGTGGGCGACGACGCGCTCACGGGCGTGCACCTGCACAATACCCGCGGGCTGGGCCTGGCGAATGCGCTGGCCGCACTGGACGTCGGCATCACCACCCTCGATGCCTCCCTCGGCGGCATCGGCGGCTGCCCCTTCGCGCCGGGCGCCAGCGGCAACATCGTCACCGAGGACCTGGTTTTCATGCTCGACAGCATGGGCTACGACACCGGCATCGACGTCGAGAAGCTGCTCATGGTGCGCGGCATCGTCCGCGAGGCCCTGCCCGACGAGGAACTCTACGGCTTCACCCCCGACGCCGGCCTGCCGAAAAACTACCGGGCGCCCTGGGGCCTGCCCTCCGCCGCGTGAACGAGAACACCGAGAAGAAAGAAGCGGAAGAGCGGCAACGGCTGCGTTCTCCGCTCATCTACGAAATCGTACGCCGTGAAGGCCTCGAGGAGCTGCGCCGGCCGATGTCGTCGCTCTGGTGGTCGGGGCTCGCGGCAGGCGTGGGCATCTCCGCATCGCTGCTGGGGACCGGGCTGCTGTACCACTACCTGCCGGAGAGCGAGTGGGCGCCGGCGGTGTATAGCTTCGGTTACGTCCTCGGCTTTCTCATCGTAGTACTCGGACGCCTGCAGCTGTTCACCGAGCAGACGGTCACGGCCGTGCTGCCGCTGCTGAAGAGCCCGAAACGGAAAAACTGGATCGCGCTGGGACGGTTATGGGGAGTGGTCCTCGTCGCCAACCTCGCGGGCACGTTCCTGACCGCGCTCTTCATCGTCGCCGCGGGACCGGTCCATCCGGAGCACTTTCTGGCCATGATCGAGGTGAGCCGCAAATTCGCCCTGATGTCTCCCACCGAGGCGATCGGCCTCGGCATCCCCGCCGGCTTCCTGGTGGCTGCCATGGTCTGGATGATCCCCAACGCCAAGGGCAGCGAATTCTGGGTGGTGATCGCGATGACCTATCTCATCGCGCTGGGCGGCTTCGCCCACGTCATCGTCGGCTCCTCGGAGGTCTTCCTGCTGCAGCTCTCGGGCGAGCTGGGCATCGTCGACGGCCTGTTCGGCCTGATACTGCCCAGCCTGCTCGGCAACATCATCGGCGGCACCGGTCTGTTCGCCCTGCTCGCCTACGGCCAGGTGCAGGAGGAGCTCTGAATGGCCATCCGGCCGATCCTCCGCATGGGTGATCCCCGGCTGCGGCAGATCTCCCGGCCCGTCGAGGCCTTCGACACGCCGGAGTTGCACGACCTGATCGCGGATATGTTCGACACCATGGCCGACGCCGACGGCGCCGGGCTCGCCGCGCCCCAGATTGCGGTGCCGCTGCGGGTCATGATCTTCGGCGTGGAATCGAATCCGCGCTACCCGGACGCCGAACCGGTCCCGACCACGGTGCTGGTGAATGCCAGTTACGAGGTGCTGGACGAGGCGCAGGTTAGCGGCTGGGAGGGCTGCCTGTCGGTGCCCGGCATGCGCGGCCGGGTGCCCCGCTACCGGCGCATCCGCTACCGCGGCTTCGACCCGCACGGCGAGCCCGTCGAACGCGAGGCCGACGGCTTCCACGCCGTGGTCTTCCAGCACGAGTACGACCACCTCGACGGCATCCTCTACCCGGACCGCATCGTCGAGAAGGAGAAATTCGGCTTCGAGCGCGAGCTGATCGAGGCCGGCGTCTTCGACTAGCGGGCGGAGAGGATGGTGGTGATGGGTGGATTTGAACCACCGACCTCAGCATTATGAGTGCCGCG
>CAYQZN010000182.1:0-5734 GCA_964421805.1 uncultured Woeseiaceae bacterium | reverse complement strand
AGGCGACGGTACGCGGACGGGACTACCGCTTCGTGAACACCCATCTGGAAGTCAGCGGCGGGGGCGAGCTGGGACCGTTCTTCCGCGCCATCCAGGCCGCCCAGACAGCGGAACTCATCCGGTTCCTGTACGCGGACGACAACGTCCAGGTCGTGGTGGGCGACTTCAACTCCAGCCCGGACGACGGCCCGCTGGTGGACTGCGCAATACCGGACGGCGTGGGCGGCGTCATCCTGACGGACTGCCCGACGCCCTACTACCTGATGGGCCAGGCCACCTACGTCGACGTCTGGCTGGAACGGCGCGGGCGCTGGAGTCCTGGCTACACCTGCTGCCAGGATACCCTGCTCGACAACCGGGTCTCACAGCTCGATGAACGGATCGACCTCATCTGGGTACGTCAGGCGCCCGATCATTACGGGGGGCCGGTCGTGCGCGGCGTGCGCGCCGACGTGATCGGCGAGGAGCCCGGTGACAGGACGGCGATCGACCAACTCTGGCCTTCCGACCACGCGGGTGTCTCGGCCGGTATGACGCTGCGCGTGCCCCGCTAGGCCCGGTTCGTGGAACGCTTCGACTCCCAGGGCTTCAGCATCGCCTACGACGACGTAGGCGACGGCGACCCCATCATCCTGCTGCACGGCTTCGCGGCCGACCGAATCACCAACTGGAAGGCCACCGGCTGGTACCGGGTGCTGCGCGACGCGGGCTTCCGGGTCATCGCCCCGGATGCCCGCGGACACGGCCGCAGCGACAAGCCCTCCGAGCCGGAGGACTACGCGCCGGAGGGCATCGCCGGGGACGTGATCCGGCTGATGGATCATCTCGAAATCGACCAGGCGGACCTGTTCGGCTATTCCATGGGCGGGCGCAACGCCGGCTGGCTGCTGGCCCATCACGGCGAGCGCTTCCACTCTGTCGTCATCGGTGGCACCGGCATCAACCTGCTGCAGCTGGAAGACCCCGAGCGATGGACGGCCCGGGGCTTCAAGCTGACCGCGGACAACAAGAAGACGGATTCGCTGGCCATCCCGGCGATGGTGCCTCTGTACGAAAAGATGACGAAGATCGGCGGCCGCCCGGGCGCGCTGTCCGCGTGCCTGCTGGGTTCGTTCGCCGGTCTTCGCGAGACCGCGTTCGAGGAGGTGGAGACCCCGGCGCTGGTCATCGCCGGCGCCCGGGACACCGTGGCCGGCAGCCCCATCCCGCTGGCGGAGGTGATCCCGGGCGGGAAGGCGGTCATCGTGCCGGGCAAGTCGCACTTGTCCTGCGTGACGGATTCCTTCTTCCGCGGCGCGGTACTCGGCTTCCTCGGCTACCGCTGGGAGCGGGAATAAAAAAAGGAGCCGGCTGGATCAGCGCGGCTCCCCTCGTTCGAGGTCGTATAGAGGATGATCGAGCGGCTGCCGATCAGGTGGCCGGGCACTCCCGCAGCAGCGAGTTCCAGTCGGCACGGGCCTCCCGGAAACGGGCCTTGGACTCGGCGACACGTCGGCGCGCCGACTCGCGGATGTCGTCGGAGTAATTCGAGACCTGGCCCTGCAGCACCTTGCGGTGCTCCTTGGCCGCGGCCTCCCAGTCCACGAGCCGCTTGCGCAGCCGCTCGTAGCGCTTCGTCGCCTGCTCGCCGAAGTTGGCGCGAAGCCGATGCGAGGCACCGGCCGTCTCTTCCAGCCAGGAGTCCAGCCGGCTCTTCTCACCGTCGAGCCGGGCCGCCATGATGCGGAAGTCCGACACCCGCTTCAGATCCCAGGCGAGGCCCAGCTTCTCGAGCAGCGCGATGGTCCACTTGCTGGGGTCGAACTGGTACCAGCGCACGCCATTGCGGTAGTCGCCGCCGAAGCGGTGATGGAAGTTGTGATAGCCCTCGCCGAAGGTGAGGAACGCCACCAGCCAGTTGTCCTTCGCCGTGGCATCCACGTCGTAGGTGGCCTTGCCGAAGGTGTGGCAGACGGAGTTGATGAAGAACGTGGCGTGGTAGACCAGCGTCAGGCGCAGGCACACGGCGATCAGCAGCGCGCCCAGCAGGTGTCCGGTCATCCAGCCGATGGCCGCCGGCGTCAGGATGCCCGCCACCGTCGCCCACAGGACGTAGTAGCGATGCTGGTGCATGATCATCGGGTCGTTCGAGAGATTCTTCACGTTGCTGAAATCGTTCTCGCGCTGCCAGAAGATCAGCCAGCCGATGTGGGCGTAGAAGAAACCCTTCTCGATGCTGTAGGGGTCCTTGTCCGTGTCCACGTACTTGTGGTGGTCCCGGTGCTGCGAAGACCATTCCAGCGCCGACTGCTCGAAGGCCGCCGCACCGAAGAACAGCATCAGGAACTTCACCACCCGGTTGGTCTTGAACGTGGCATGGGCGAACAGCCGATGATAGCCGACGGTGATGCCCAGTCCGCTCAGTACGAAGAACGCCAGCGCCAGCCAGATCTCGGCGGCGGCGATGCCGTTGTAATAGATGTATAGCGGCGCCCCGACCACGCCACCCAGCGTCGTCACGGCGAAGAAGATGATGTTGACCCACTGGAGCCCCGGGGTCGATCTGGATTCGGTCGTCATATCTGGTGATAAACCTGGTCTTGATGGAGTTTCGGCGCCAATTATACGGATCGGACGGCGGCGCACACTGTGGAATGCCGCAAACTTCAGCCGATCTTCAGCCAACGAACGCCAGGACAGCCTCAGACCATTGCCGCGGCCGCTCGTTCAACATGAATATGCCGCCGTCGATGGTCGCCAGGCGGCAATCGGGGAGAACGTCCGCAAATACCTGATTTTCATGGGGTTGACTGAAGGGATCGTCAACGCCCGCGAGCACCAGGGCGGGGCACTTCACCCGCGGCAGGCGGTCCTCCATGTGGTACTCCGCCACGGCGAAATGGCCCCATTCGCTGGTTTCGCCGGCCCGGAACAGGTCCAGCACGCAGCGCTGCACCAGCGCCGGATCGTCGATCCAGCCGGCCATCCGCTGCCATTTCTCGGCCAGATGGGAGCCGTCCGGCTGCACCTGCCATTGCTCGAACAGGGCGCCGAGCTCCCGCCGGGCGGCCTCGTCCATATACACCGGGCCCGACAGCACCAGGTGCGAGACCCGCTCCGGGCGGGCGGCCGCGGCCTCGATGGCGACGATGGCGCCCGTGTGGTGGCCGCCGAGCGCCGCACGCTCCAGTCCGAGATGATCCAGCAGCGCGACGGCCACCTCGGCGTATCCGGCGATGTCGGGCTGCGACGGCGGGCGGTCGGAGCCGCCGTAGCCGGGCAGGTCCATGGCGATCACGCGCAGGCGCTCGTCCAGCAGCGGGATGACCTCGGCGAACTCGTCCACCGAGCGGGGCACCTGGTGCATCAGCAGCAGGGGCCGGGCCGCCGGGTCGCCGCTGTCCACGAAGTGGACCTGGCCGAGCGGGCTGTCGAACAGGTGTCGTCTCATGGGGCTGCGTTCCCGCAATGTACCGGGGCCCTAGTGTAAGACACCCCGTGGGCCGCGGCGAAAGCTCCATTACAATGCCTCCATGCTCCAGCTCTCAGACGTCGCGCTCCGCCGCGGGCCGAGGCTCCTGTTCGAACACGCCGGCGCCCAGATCCACCCCGGGCAGAAGGTGGGCGTGACCGGCGCCAACGGCACGGGCAAGACCAGCCTGCTGCGGATGATCCTCGGCGAGCTGGCCCCGGACGCCGGCGAGTGCCGGCTGCCGCCTGACTGGGTCATCGCCCACGTCGACCAGGCCACGCCCTCCGATACGCGTCCCGCCATCGAGTACGTCCTGGACGGCGACGCCGACCTGCGCGCCATCGAGGCCGACCTGGCGGAGGCCGAGGCGGCGGGCGACGGCACGGCGATTGCGAAAGCCCACGCCCGCATCGAATCCGCCGACGGCTACACCGCCCGCAGCCGCGCTTCCCGCCTGCTGCACGGCCTGGGCTTCCTGCCCGGCCAGGAAGAGCATCCGGTCGACACGTTCTCCGGCGGCTGGCGCATGCGCCTGAATCTGGCCCGCGCGCTGATGTGCCGCTCGGATCTCCTGCTGCTGGACGAGCCCACCAACCACCTGGACCTGGACGCGGTCATCTGGCTGGAGGGCTGGCTGCGGGAGTATCCGGGCACGCTGCTGCTGATCTCCCACGACCGGGACTTCCTGGACGGCGTGGCGGAATACATCCTCAACATCGAGCAGGGCCAGCTCACGCTGTATACCGGGAACTACACGACGTTCGAGACCGTGCGCGCAGCGCGTCTCGCCCACCAGCAGGCCCAGTACGCGAAGCAGCAGCGGGAGATCGCCCACATGCGCTCTTTCGTGGAGCGCTTCCGCTACAAAGCCACCAAGGCGCGACAGGCCCAGAGCCGGCTGAAGGCGCTGGAGCGTATGGAGACCATCGCGCCGGCCCATGTCGACTCCCCGTTCCGCTTCTCGCTGCTGCCGCCGGAGAAGACGCCGCGCCCTCTTCTCACGCTGGAACGGGTGTCGGCCGGCTACGGCAACGTCACCGTATTCTCCGGCGTGCAGCTCGCCTTCGCCCCCGGCGACCGCATCGGGCTGCTGGGGCCGAACGGCGCCGGCAAGTCCACGCTGATCAAACTCGCCGCCGGCATGCTGGAGCCCCGTGATGGGGAACGGCTGCCGGCGAAGGACCTCGCCGTCGGCTACTTCGCCCAGCACCAGGTGGAGCAGCTCGATCCCGCTCGCTCCGCCATCGAGCATCTGGCGGACATCGACCCGGACGCCCGCGAGGAGGCGCTCAGGAATTTCCTCGGCGGCTTCGGCTTCTCCGGCGACACGGTGTTCATGCCCACCGGCCCGTTCTCCGGCGGCGAGAAATCCCGGCTGGCACTGGCGCTGCTGGTCTATCTCCGCCCCAACCTGCTGTTGCTGGACGAGCCGACCAACCATCTCGACATAGAGATGCGCCAGGCCCTGGCCGTCGCGCTGCAGGACTTCGAGGGCGCCATGCTGATCGTCTCCCACGACCGCCATCTGCTGCGCGTCACCTGCGACACCCTGCTGCTGGTGCACAGCGGCACCGTGGACGAGTTCCCCGGCAGCCTGGACGACTACCCCCGCTGGCTCGCCGAGCACAACCGGGGCGACCGGCGCGCGGACGACGAGGTCAGCGGCAACGAAGATACGACCAACACGGCCGCGGCGCGGCGCGAGCGCAAACGCCGGGAAGCCGAGCAGCGCCGGCAGCTGACGCCGCTGAAAAAACGGCTGGCCCGCGCCGAGGAATCGCTGGCGGCACTGGAGGCACGGCGCGGCGAGCTGCGCTCGAAGCTCGCCGACGAGAACCTGTACGATGAAGCGAACCGGGACCGCCTGAAGACCCTGCTGGCCGAGCAGGCGGAAGTGGAACGCGACCTCGCGGCCGCGGAAGCCGAATGGCTGGAGACCGCCGATGCGATGGATTCACTGAAGGAGGCGCGCCGTGAAACCGGCATGTAGGAGGGCCTTCAGGCCCGATTGCGAATCGGTCGGAGAATCTGTCGGAGAATCTGTCGGAGAATCGGGCCTGAAGGCCCTCCTACCGCGTGGCATTACGCGGCGGCATGTCCTCGCCGGCCTCGGCTCCCTCGCTCTCCTCCCCCTCGCCAACCGGGCGCAAGCCGACGAGGACGGCCCCCGCTACTCCGCCCTCGCGCTGCAGACCCTGTGCGACGCCGTCAACCAGGATGCCACCGCGGAGGCCGCCCGCGCCCGCATGATGGCCTCCATCCGCCGCATCGCCGGCCAGGTCG
>CAYQZN010000181.1:0-5745 GCA_964421805.1 uncultured Woeseiaceae bacterium | reverse complement strand
CGACGGAGCGTCCTCTGGATATGCTGTGGAAGTCTCCGGTTTCGCACGGACTCTGGAGCGAAGCAGACGCCGAGCCGTTCGAATCGGACAAGGTGTTAACTATGTGTCCGGAATGCACCCGCAAATCTCCCACAAACGGAGAAATCCCCGCACGACCGCACAGGACTTCCGCTCATAAGGCCCTGAATTAAAAGGAGGAAATTGGCGCGCCCGGCAGGATTCGAACCTGCGACCTCTGCCTTCGGAGGGCAGCGCTCTATCCAGCTGAGCTACGGGCGCCTTGTGAAGGGTGGCGTATTCTACCGGCTATGTCGGGCCGTCTGCCACCTGCCTGGCGGATTCTGCACTCCATTTCCGATCTATGTCACTGGGGGGAACTTGCCCACGCGGCGCCGGCCGGGCACCGTAACGAAGGGGGGACAGGCCGGGATGCAGGACGACGACAGATTCAGCACGGGCGGCGCGCTCCGCGATCTGGAGGCGCTGACGCCGTCCGGCGCCGACAACGATCCGCTGCTCGGCAGCACGATCGGCCACTACCGCCTGCTCTCGCTCATCGCCGCGGGAGGCATGGGCAGGGTCTACCGGGCGGTGCGGACCGACGGCAGCTTCGAGCGCGAGGTCGCCGTGAAAGTCGTGCCGTCCGGCCTGGGTGACGAATACGCAAGGCGTTTCGAACTGGAGCGCCGTATCCTCGCCAGTCTGGCGCACCCGAATATCGCGCAACTGTTCGATGCCGGCGTATCGGAGTCCGGCAATCTGTACATCATCATGGAACTGGTCGAGGGAGAGCCGCTCGACCGCTATGTCCGTGAACATGGCGTGGACACGCGCGGCAAGGCGCGCCTGATGCTGGAACTGGCGCGGGTGCTGGAATTCGCTCATGCAAGGCTGGTGGTGCATCGGGACCTGAAGCCATCGAACGTGCTCGTCGCCGGGGATGGCAGCCTGAAACTGCTGGACTTCGGCATCGCGAAGATCCTCGAGTCGCCCGACGACGTGACGGCAACGCATCGCCCGATGACACCGCGTTACGCCAGTCCCGAGCAACTCCTGAACGAACCGGTGTCGGTGGCCAGCGATGTCTACCAGTTCGGGCTGCTGTTCCTGGATCTGTTCGAGCAGCGACCAGGGCTCGCGCAAGAGACGCCGGCCTCGGCTACGGCGCGCGCGATCCAGAAAACCCCGGTCACGGCCGAGTCCCGGCTCCGCACCCGGCTGCCACTCGAGCTCGCTGCAATCATCAACCAGTGTCTCCGGGCCGAGCCGGACGAGCGCTACGGTTCCGCTGCAGAGCTGGCACGCGACCTGGACAGCTATCTCGGTGGATATCCCGTTGCGGCGCGGGATCCCGGCTCGCTGCAGCGGAGTGCAAAGTTCCTGCGGCGCAACTGGCTGCCCTCCGCCATTACCGCCCTGTTCTCGGTCGTCACGATCACATCGACGGCGTGGTACATCCAGGCAATAGACCGGGAACGAGCGGCAGCGGTCATGGCCAACGAGCGGGCACAGCAGGAGGCCGCCGTCGCCGAGAGCATCTCGGATTTCCTGCTGCGCATGATCTCGGGCTCGAACGCGCTGATGTCCCCGGGCGAGCCGAGGACGGTCCCGGAGGCCGTCGTGCGCGGCGCCGAGTTGCTGCGCACCGAACTCGCAGATCAACCGTCGGTGCGCATACGCCTGGTCAACGCGCTGGCCGGCGCCCTGAACAGCATGAACGAATGGTCAGACAGTCGCGCACTGTTGGAGGCGGCACTGCCGGATCTCATCGATCATCCGGCCGTCGATTTCAAGCAGCGCGGCTCGCTGCGCAGCAACCTGGCCTACGCGACCTATCGGCTGTCGGACTTCGATGGGGCCCGTGAACAGTATCGCGGCATCATCGACATCTACGAGCAGGCCGGCAAGACAGACGATCTGGTCTACGCGAATGCATGGCGGCGGCTCGGCCTGCTGGAAAGGCGCGCGGCAAACTTCGATGTTGCGGCGGAGCATATGGCCAGCGCCGAGGCTGCGTATCGCGCCGGGAATGCCGCAGCCGACGTGATGGGCGGATTCACGGGCGACTACGGGCTCGTCCTGAGCCACATCGACAAGCAGGCGGCGATCGACAAGTACCGGGAATCGATCCGGCTCCTGCGCCAGGTCCAGGGGGACGATTGCACACGCTGCGCCATCACCCTCTTAAACATGGCCTGGGCGCTGCGGGAACAGGAGAAGCTCGAGGAAGCCCTGGCAACCATCGATGAGGCGGACCGGCTCTTCCGGCAGAGTCTGGGCGAGGATTACGGCACGCGGCGAGGCAGCTTCCTCTTCGAGAAGGCGGCGATCGTCAACGAACTGGGGCACTACGAGGAAGCCGATCGCCTGCATCGCCAGGCGACTGACATCTACCGGCGGGAAGTGGGAGAAGGCCATTCCCTCTATGCTCTCTCCCTATACGGACATGCACAGACCCACCGCGACCACGGGCGCTGCGACCTCGCCCTGCCGCTGCTCCGCGAGGCCCGTGAAATCCACATCGAGCTGTTCGGGGAGGCGGGCGAATGGGTGAGGAAGGACGATGCCCGGATAGCCCAATGCGAACAGGCGCTACGGGACTGAGACAGACGGTCTTCGGCGCATCCCGGACGCTGCCAAATCGGAGGTATCGCCGGTATAATGGGCGGCTGTTGACATCCCGGCCCGGCGTCCGGCGCCGGCAGCCAGTTCACCCGCCTGCAACAACCGGAGTGGTCTCTTGAGCACGCACGACCGTCGCTTCTTCGACATCTTCATGCTGATCCTCGGCATCCTGATCGCCGTGGCGGTCGGTATCTATCTGCTGGCCGAATCGATCACGGACCGTACGCCCGGGGCCGAGTCGGAGGCCGTGTTCCAGGCCGAGGTCAGGCAGCGGATCGCGCCCATCGGCGAGGTGGTGATGCCGGGCGAGGAAGCAGCAGCGCGGGCGGAGGCCGAGACGGTGCCCACACCGACACCGGTGGCGGCAACGCTCTCGGGCCCCCAGGTCTATAACCAGGCCTGCATCGCGTGCCACGGCGCCGGCGTGGCAGGCGCGCCGGTGGTCGGCGACGCCTCGGTCTGGGAGGCGCGCATCGCCAAGGGCATGGAGACGCTCTACGACCACTCCCTGAACGGATTCCAGGGCGATGCCGGCTATATGCCGCCCAAGGGCGGCCGCACCGACCTCTCCGATGAGGAGGTGGTGGCCGCAGTCGACTACATGGTGGAAGAGAGCCGCTAGGTCGCAGTCTGCCGGGTCCGCATCCTCGCGGCGTCCGTAATCATATTCCTGAAACTCACCGCCTCGGCGAGGTGATCGGTGCCGATCGCCTCGCTGCCGCAGACGTCAGCGATGCTGCGGGCCACGCGGATGACCCGGTGGCAGGCCCGCATGGACAGCGCCATGCGGTCGGCGGCCGCCGCCAGGAGTCTGCGGCAGGCTTCGTCCAGCGGCGCGTGGGTGGCCAGTTCACGGCCGCCCAGCGCCGCATTCAGCTTCCCGGCCCGTCCGATCTGACGCAGGCGCGCCGCGGCGACCCGCGCCGCCACCGCCGCCGTGGGCTCGCCGGAGGACTGGCCCGATCGCAACACCTGCGACGGCAGCCGGGTGACCTCCACGCCGATGTCGATGCGGTCCAGGAACGGTCCGGAGATGCGGCTGCGGTACATCGCGATCTGTCCGGGTGTGCAGCGGCACTCGTGGCGGGGATCGCCACGATAGCCGCAGGGACAGGGATTCATGGCGGCGACGAGCTGGAAGCGCGCGGGAAAGTCGGTCTGGCGCCGGGCACGGGATATGGTGATGTGCCCCCGCTCGATCGGCTCGCGCAGCACTTCCAGCACCGGGCGCTGGAACTCCGGCAGCTCGTCCAGGAACAGGACCCCGTTGTGGGCCCGGGAGATCTCGCCCGGCAACGGCGTGCTGCCGCCGCCCACCAGCGCGGGTGCCGAGGCGGTGTGGTGCGGCGCCCGGTACGGCCGCCGGCCCCAGTGCTCACCGTCGAAGGGGCGGCCTGCGACGGAGTCGACGGCCGCCGTCTCCAGCGCCTCCTCCTCGGTGAGCGGCGGCAGCAGGCCGGGCAGCCGGGAGGCGAGCATGCTCTTGCCCGTGCCCGGCGGGCCGATGAGCAGCAGGTGATGGCCGCCGGCCGCGGCTACCTCAAGCGCCCGGCGCGGCCGTGACTGCCCGATGACGTCAGCCAGGTCCTCGCAGGCGTTGTCCGTCACCGGCGCGAGACCCGTCTCCAGCGCCGGCAGCCGCGCTTTGCCGCGCAGGTGGGCGACGACTTCGGTCAGGCTCGATGCGGCGAACACCACGGCACCGCGGATCAGCGCCGCCTCCCGCGCGACGGCCGCAGGGACCACCAGCGCCCGCCCGGCGACCGCGGCACGGACCGCGGCAGGCAGTATCCCCGGCACCGCCCGCAGCTCGCCGTTGAGGCCGAGTTCGCCGTAGAACTCGCACTCTCCCAGCGCCCGGTCCGGTATCTGCCTGCGGGCGGCGAGAATACCGAGCGCGATCGCCAGATCGAAGCGGCCACCCGCCTTGGGCAGGTCCGCCGGGGCGAGATTGACCGTGATGCGGCTCTGAGGGAACTCGAAACCGCTCTCCAGGATGGCGCCGCGCACCCGGTCCCGGGCTTCGCGCACGGCGACTTCGGCCAGGCCGACGATGGAGAAGCGGGGCAGGCCGCCGGACAGGTGCACCTCCACGGTCACCGGGGGTGCCTCGAGACCGTTCTGGCCCCGGCTGTAGAGCGTGGCGAGTCCCATCCGCCCTCCCTGGCAGATCTCCCTGGCAGATTCGACGTCGGATGCCGGGCGCGCCGGCGCAGCTTCAGTCCCGCGCGCTCTCCGTTTCGCCGGCGCCGTCGCCGGACTCGAGTTCGGCGATCCGTTTCTCGAGTTCCTCGAGCAGCGCGCGGCTCCGGGCCAGCACGGCCGCCTGCACCTCGAACTCCTCCCGGGTCACAAGATCCATGCGGGCGAGCGCGGTGCGGAGCATCGCCCGGAAATTCTCCTCCAGGTCGCCCTGCACCGAGCGCAGACCCTGGGGGACGGCCGCCGCGAGCCGGCTGGCGAGGCTGTCTATGGTCTCTCTTTCCATAGGCACTGTTTATCGCAGCGGGCCGCGGAACGCCAGGCCGGAATCCGGCCGCTGCGCCCGGAAACGGCGCACAACAGTCGTCCATCATGATGCAGAGCAGCAATTGTTTTGCACCATAACGGAGCATGCATCGGAGTCGAGAATCCCTAACCTGCTGATTTCACGGTATATGTTTTTTTGGCACGGATTCTGCTTTATCCAGTCCGCATTGGCACCGGCCCGGTCGGCTGCCGGGCGCATAACTACAACACCAACAAATCAACACAGAAATTCAGAAATACAGAGGAAATCATGAAACTGATCAACAAGACGGCACTACTGACGGCGGGTGTTCTCGCAAGCAGTGCAGCTATGGCCGACTTCTCGGCCAATGCGGGTTGGATGAGCGAGTACCACTTCCGCGGCATCTTCCAGAAGAACTCCTCGGCCTATGCCGGTCTGGATTTCGAGCAGAACGGCTTCTACGTGGGCACGTGGGCCGCCGACGTGGACAATGGTCCGGGCGCCGATGGTCTCGAGGTCGACGGCTACTTCGGCTACGGCGGCGAGATCGAGGGTTTCACGTACGGCATCGGCTTCACCGGCTACTACTACACCGGCGACTTCGACGACACCTACCAGGAGATCAACCT
>CAYQZN010000180.1:0-5766 GCA_964421805.1 uncultured Woeseiaceae bacterium | reverse complement strand
CCGTGACCTCGCGATGCATCACCTCGCTGACGGGCACCCATTTTCTTTCAACCATTATCATTCCTCTCTGTTCGGCGGCAGCGGCACGGATTCCGTCCCCTCACAGCTGCTCCTCCACTACCTCGGTCAGCTTCTGTGCCTGACTCGTAACGCCCACGGCGTCCTCGACGTCGATCTGGATGGCGATACCCGTGCCGGGCTTCTCGTCGAACTTCCCCACCTCGCCGATGTGCTCCAGGATGTGACGGCTCAGATGCTGCTCGACCAGCATCATGACCACGTCCCGCTGGGTGGACAGCGTGAGACCCAGGAAGGTCTTCTTCTCCTTGGAGCCCTCGCCGCGGGCGTTGTTGACGACCGTGCAGCCAGTGGCGCCGGCCTCGCGGGCCGCTTCCATGATGGCGTCGGTCTTGTCGTCCTCGACGAAGGCGATGATGAGCTTGAAATGCATGATGTTATTCCTCTTCCGATGCGATGGCCGGCGGATCCGGTCCGTCGCCGGCCGCGGCCCTGCGCGCCCCCAGCCACTGCGACAGCTGCGCGTAACCGAGGACAGTCATGATAGGGAACAGGGCGGCGAACGCCACCAGGCCGAAGCCGTCCAGCAGGGGACTGCGGCCGGGAACGGACTCCGCCAGTCCGAGCCCGAGCGCCGCCACCAGCGGGACCGTCACGGTGGAGGTGGTGACACCGCCGGAGTCATAGGCCAGCGGCACGATGAGCCGCGGCGCAAACCAGGTCTGCACTATGACCACCGCATACCCGGCCATAATGTAGTACGGCAGGGGCGTGCCGGTGACGATCCGGAAGCAGCCCAGTGTCACGCCGACCGCCACGCCGAGGGCGACGGCCACCCGGAGCCCCCAGGGATGGATGGCGCCGCCGGAGACGTCCCGGGCTTTCAGTGCGACTGCCAGCACGGCGGGCTCCGCAAGCGCGGTGGAGAAGCCGATGGAGAAGGCAAAGGCATAGACCCAGTAGTAGTCGGACCAGCGGATCTCGCCAATAGCGGCGCCCACGCCGCCGATCAGCGCCGGATCGGTGAGTTGCTCGGCCATCATACGCCCCAGCGGGAACAGCGCCTCCTCCAGACCCACGAGGAAACAGCCGAGCCCCACGACCACGAGCACGAAGCCGGCAAGGATGCGGTTGCGGTCGGGCATGCGGCCGCCGATCACCAGCCACTGGAACAGGAACAGGAAGGCGGCGATGGGCAGCACGTCCAGCGCAGTGCCTCCGACGATGGCCAGGCTTTCGATGATCAGGTCCAATTGATCACCATCCCATATCCCATGACGAAGAGGATCGGCGTCAGAGAGGCAAATGCGATCAGGCCGAAACCGTCCAGCATCGGATTCCGGCCATGCAGGGAGGAAGCCAGTCCGACGCCGAGTGCGGCGACCAGCGGTACCGTGACCGTCGAGGTGGTGACGCCCCCGGAGTCATAGGCTATCCCCACAATGTCCGCCGGCGCGATGATCGTCATGGCCATCACCAGCACGTAGCCGCCGATGATCATGGCCGGCAGCGACCAGCCTGCAATGATGCGGACGACACCGAGGATGAGTGCGACGCCCACCGCCACCGCAACGGTGATGCGCAGCCCGCCGGCGTAGCGGCTCTGGGACTCCGGCGACGCCTCGATGACACCGGCTGCGGCGGCGATCTTGCCGGCCTCGGCCGCCACGGCGATCAGCGCCGGTTCTGCCACCGTGGTGCCGAAGCCCAGCGCGAAGGCGAAAACGATCAGCCAGAAGACGCTGCCCTTGCGCGCAAGCGCGTGCGCCAGATTCTCGCCGACCGGGAACAGCGCCAGTTTGAGGCCGTAGATGAACAGTGTGAGGCCGATCACCACCAGCACGACGCCGCCCGCGAGCGGCGCGAGCCTTGCCGCGGGCTGGCGCAGCACCAGCAGCTCGAACACTGCGATGACCACGACGATGGGAGTCAGGTCACGCAGGCTGTCGCGGAGATCGCGCCCGAGCGCACGGAGGACGTCAAACATGGCGCTTCGCGTCTCTCCCCCTTATCGGCAAGTCACCGGCCGCTCATCGGTCGATCAACGGCCCGTCGTCGGCCTGTCGTCGGCCGGCCTGCCGACCGTCCCCGGCGGCCTCAGTGATCCAGGCCGTCCGCCTCGTTGCGGATGAATTTGTACAGGCTCTCGTAGGACGACTGCACCGAGGGACCGAAGACCGGGTCATGGGACTGGTCGGTCTGGCCGGGCAGCGCATCCCAGTCCTCGTCGGCGAGCAACTCGTCGGCCAGCGTGAAGAGCGCCGCCTCTTCCCAGCGCATGTGATCTCTCAGCTTGCGCACGTAATCCGCAGCAGCGGCTGCGAGCTCGTCCCGCCGCACCACGGAGCCCGCCTCCACGGCGTCCAGCGCCTCGCGCAGCTCGATGCCGACGCGGCCGAGCGCATCGTGCTCCTCGAGGATGCCCTCGATGCCGCTCAGCATGTCCGGCGCCACGACCTTGAGCCGATGATAGATGCGGTCCTCGCGCGGATGGTGCACCGAGTCCGGATACGACGTCATGTAGCGCATGATGTCGTGGGCCAGCTCGTAGTCGGGCTCCAGGCCGTCGGCGATCCGCCGCGTCTCCTTCTCCAGCAGCTGGAGCAGGACGGCGATATTGCGATGGTCGTCGCGCAGCTGAGCGAGGACCGTGGAAACTGGTGTCGGCATAGTTCGTTCCTGACGCGTCTTCCCGGGCATCCGCGCGCAACCGGGCCGGCGGAGCCCTTTCCGCCCGCAAACCCATCCTGCGGAGGGCGGCAGGCACAGCCTATTCGGGAATACCACTACCGCCGTGCCGGCGCAACCGCCGGTGTGTGATAACGTCTGGCGCCGACGGGGACAACGCCGCGGGAGAGTCACTGTGGAATGGATCACGATGCCGGAGGCCTGGATCGCGCTGGCCTCCCTGACGGTGCTCGAGATCGTGCTCGGCATCGACAACATCATCTTCATCTCGGTGCTGGTGGGCCGGCTGCCCGCAGAGCAGCGCCAGCGAGCCCGCATCCTGGGGCTGGGACTGGCGATGGGCATGCGCATCGTGCTCCTGCTGCTGATCACCTGGATCATGAAGTTGTCGGCCGACCTGTTCCAGGTGCTGGACGTCGGCATCTCGGGCCGTGACCTGATCCTGATCTTCGGCGGGCTGTTTCTGCTGGCGAAATCGACGCTGGAGATTCACCACTCGGTGGAGGGCGTGGACGCCGACGAGAAGCAGGTGCAGGCGGCGACCTTCGGCGGCGTGCTGGCGCAGATCGCGATCGTCGACATGGTCTTCTCGCTCGACTCGGTAATCACCGCCGTCGGCATGGCCGACCACCTGGCGGTGATGGTCATCGCGGTGATCGTCGCGGTGGGCGTGATGATGTTCGCGGCCGGCGCCATAGGCCGCTTCGTCGACGAGCACCCCACTGTGAAGATGCTGGCGCTCTCATTCCTGGTGCTGATCGGCACGGCGCTGATCGCCGAGGGCATCGACCTGCACATACCGAAGGGCTACATCTACTTCGCCATGGCCTTCTCGGTGGGCGTCGAGATGCTCAATCTGCGGGTGCGCAAGAACCGCCGGCCGGTGCACCTGCACAAGCGGGTGCCGAAGGAAGAGGAGTTCCTCGAACAGGAGGGCTGAGACACACGAAAAAAGGCCGGGCATGGAAGCCCGGCCTCTCTCGCTGTCCGATACGTTCCCGTATCAGAACTTGTAGCCGACGTTGATGCCGTACACCCAGGGGTCGATCTCGACCGTGCCGAGGTCCAGCGTACCAACGGGATCGACGGTCAGTTCAGCGTCCGTTTCGATGTTGATCCAGCGCACGTCGAAGTTGATCGTCCAGTTCTCGTTTAGGATGTAGTCGGCGCCTACCTGGGCCGCAATACCGAACGAGGTGTCGAGATCGAGATCCGCGCCCGTCACCTCGAGACCCGGATTGAGCGCTTCGACCGTGTCGATGAGCGCCTGATCGACGTCTTCGCTGAAGAAGATCGTCGCGTTCAGGCCGAGCCCTACGTAAGGCTGGAATGCTCCGTCCGGCAGGAAGTGATACTGCAGCGAGAAGGTCGGCGGCAGATGATCCGTCTCGCCGATCTTGCCGATGCCGGCGATCTCGATGTCGTGGTTGAACGGTGCGGCCGCGAGGACTTCCAGGCCCCAGTTCGGCGAGAAGAAATACGTGCCGTTGAAGGTCAGGGTCGTACCCGAGTCCACTTCGATGGTGACCGGCGTGGTGCCGCCTTCGGAGGGTACGGCCGTATCCAGGTTATCCGACTTCGGATCGACCGTACTCACACCCACGCGGAACAGCCAGTCGCCCGCCTCGTGAGCCTGTGCCGGTACCGCAAGACAGAACGACAGGCCGACGGCGGCGGAAAGAATTCCAAAGCTAGTTCCCCTCATCATCATGAGTCTCCCTGGTCCGGTGCACTGGTCGCGGACACCCAGACCGTCAATGAATGAATATTCATGCGACCGACATAATTCTCTGCCGGAACCGCTAACAGGGGTATACGGAATGTCCTTAGGCGGCCATCGAAAATTACTTATTGCACTGCAGCATAACGCAACACTCCGGCCACCCGGCGGTTCCGCGGCCGGGTGCCCCGGCCGGGCGCCCCTGCTAAGCTCGCGCGAATGAGCGGCGAGGCCAAGAGCTCCTTCCGGGCGCTGCGGCGCCTGTTGCACTACGCCCGGGGCTACCGCCGGCGCATCCTGCTGGCCACCGCCTGCTCGGTGCTGAACAAGCTCTTCGACGTGATGCCGGAGATCCTGATCGGCATCGCCATCGACGTGGTGGTGCGCCGGGAGGATTCCTTCGTGGCCGCGCTGGGCATCACGGAACCCACCTCGCAGATGCTGTTGCTCGGCGGTCTCACGCTGGCCATCTGGGTCAGCGAGTCGCTGTTCGAATACCTGTACCTGATCCTGTGGCGCAATCTCGCCCAGGACCTGCAGCACGGCATGCGCCTGGACGCCTACCGGCATGTCCAGGACCTGGACCTGGCCTACTTCGAGGACCAGAGCACCGGCAACCTGGTCGCGATCCTGAACGATGACGTCAACCAGCTGGAACGCTTCCTGAACGGCGGCGCCAACAACCTCATCCAGGTGGCGACCACCCTGGTGGCAGTGGGCACGGTCTTTTTCGTGGTCTCGCCGCTGATCGCCGTGGTGGCCTTCACCCCAATCCCCGTCATCGTGGTCGGCGCTTTCTACTTCCAGCGCCGCGCCCAGCCCCTGTACGCGGAGGTGCGCGAGCGGGTGGGCGGACTGGGTTCGCGGCTCGCCGCCAACATCTCCGGCATCGCCACCATCAAGAGTTTCGCCACCGAGCGGCTCGAGGCCGAGCGGGTGCGGGCCGACAGCAACGCCTATGTCGACGCGAACCGCCGCGCCATCGCGGTCAGCTCGGCGTTCATCCCGGTGATCCGCATGGCCATCCTGGCCGGCTTCCTCGCCACCTTCCTCATCGGCGGCTGGATGACGCTGTCCGGCACCCTCGCCGTCGGCGCCTACGGCGTGCTCGTGTTCCTCACCCAGCGGCTGCTGTGGCCGCTCACCAGCCTGGCGGAGACGGTGGACCTGTACGAGCGGGCCATGGCGTCCTCACGGCGCATCCTGGACCTGATCGAGGCGCCCGTCGCGATCCGCAACCAACCGGGTGCCGAACCCCTCGGCGAGGTGGCAGGCCGCATCACCTTCGAGCACGTGTGGTTCGGCTACGCCGACGGCGAGCCGGTGCTCAGGGACATCGA
>CAYQZN010000179.1:0-5770 GCA_964421805.1 uncultured Woeseiaceae bacterium | reverse complement strand
CGATGATGACCAGCACCGCGCCGACGAGGCGGAACGAGTAGGTCACCATGAAGTTCACCACCAGTTCGTAGACCTGCTGAACCAGGTCCAGCTGCTGGCCCAGCTGTTTTTCGAGTTGTTCGTCCATCTTTCCCTTCCAGTCCTCTCCGGTGACGGTTCAGATACCGGGGTCGCCCAGCCGGTCCAGCAGCCGCCGTACCGGGGCCGGCAGCCCCAGCTGCCCGTCGTCCGCCACATCCACCCAGCGCTCGTCGTCTTCGTCGCGCACCGCGCCCGGCCGCTCCTCCAGGCGGATCAGCACCGGCCGCATATGCAGATCATAATGGGTGAAGCTGTGTTCGACAGTCTCCCAGCGCTCTACCGCGGGCGGCTCCGCCCCCAGCCGCCGCCGGCACCAGTCCTCAGCCGTCTCCTCGTCGCCGATCTCCGGCAGGCTCCACAGGCCGCCCCAGATGCCAGCGGCAGGGCGGCGCTCCAGCAGCACCGCGCTGCCGTCCCAGGCCAGCGCGAACTCGGCGGTGCGCAACCGGCGCGATTTCTGCGGCGGCTTGCGGCCGGGGAACGCCGACTGGCGGCCGAGCGCGAGGGCCCGGCAATCCGCCGCCTGCGGGCAGCGCTGGCACGCCGGGCGGCCGCGGGTACACAGCGTCGCGCCCAGGTCCATGATGGCCTGGGTGTAGTCGGCCACCCGCTGCGACGGCGTGTGCCGCGCCGCCAGCTCCCAGAGTTCTTTTGCAACCGCCGTGCGGCCGGGCCAGCCCTCCACCGCGTGGTAGCGGGCCAGCACCCGTTTGACGTTGCCGTCCAGGATGGGGTGACGCTCGCCGAAGGACAGGGCGAGGATGGCGCCGGCCGTCGAGCGGCCGATGCCGGGCAGGGTCTCCAGCGCGTCCGGCTCGCGCGGGAACTCCCCGCCGTGATCGGACACGATCTGCTGCGCCGCCCTGTGCAGGTTGCGCGCCCGGGCGTAGTAGCCCAGTCCCGACCACAGCGCGAGCACGTCGTCGAGCGGCGCGGCGGCGAGCGCCTCCACAGTCGGGAAACGCTCCACGAAACGCTCGAAGTACGGAATGACGGTCTTCACCTGGGTCTGCTGCAGCATGATCTCCGAGAGCCAGACCCGGTAGGGCACGGGATCGCGCTGCCAGGGCAGGTCGTGGCGGCCGTGGCGGTCGTACCAGTCGAGCAGCCTCTCGGCGAAGGGTGTCACGACGCCGGCTCCGGACCCTCGTCCGGGGAGAGGGCCAGGGCTTCGATGCGATTCAGCGCCTCGACGGCGTCGCTGCGGAAGGAGCGCTTCATGATGTAGGGGCCGATCAGCGGCGGCACCCAGAAGCCGGGCTCCATCTCCATGCGGTAGTGCACCTCGGTGCCGGAGCCCGAGGGTATGAACCGCCACTCGGTGCGGCCGTAGGCGAAGTCGCTGTGCTCGGGCTCCACCTCCGCGACGATGCGGCTGTGGGGCGTGAAGTGCAGCTCCTCGATGCGCTCGATGGTCTTGCAGAAGAACAGCACGCAGCCCTTCATCAGGGTGAACGCGCGGGGGGTGCCATCGCTGGCGGGAGCAATGAAGCGCACGTCCTCGAAGATGCTGGAGATGCGCTCGAAACGGTCGTAGTCGGAAAGCACCTCGAACACGGCTTCGGGCGGCGCCTCGAAGTAGGTGCGCGAGGCCATGGTGTAACGCTCGCCCTCCTTCTCCACGCTCACGTCCAGCAGGTCCGCGCCACGGGCGGGCAGTGCGGCCAGCGCGACCGACACTGCCAGAACGAGGGTGGCGAAGGCCGCCGGCCTTCCGTCCTCAGCGCTCACCGAGCAGGTCTTTCAGTTTCTTCTTGAGCTGGTCCTCCACCGACTCTTCCTCTTCGGCGGGCTGCTCGTCTTCCGGCGCCAGGTTGTCGCCGTCGGCGGGCGCCGCCTCTTCTTCCGGCTCGATGCCGAGGCGCTCCAGCAGCTTCTTCTGCAGGCGTTCCTTCTCTTCCTCGATGCGGCCCTTCACTTCCTCGCGCAGCATGTCCTCGACGTCCGGGCGCACCGAGGGGTCGGCGAGGCTGCCGGTGATGCGAATCGGGATGACCGCCTCGGTGTATTCCGCCAGCTCTTCCTCGCTGGCTCCCTCTATGAAGTCGGGGCGCTCGAGTACCCGCGCGCGCACGCCGTAGTCCAGTGTGGCGGCGGCCAGGTTCACCGTGCCCGCGCCGGTGACGCGCAGGAACGGCAGCTCGGCGAACAGGTCGTCGTTCGTGAGTACGCCGCCCGCCACCTTGCCGGTGCCCCGGATGGTGGAGAACGGCGTGCGGGGCTCAGCGGGCGGCTGCGGCGGCGTCTCGCGCCGGAATACGGCCCGGGCCCGGCGGATCTGGTACCACAGGTCCGTGCCCTCGAACGCGCCGTCGCTGAGTTCGAAGCCGACGTCGCCACCGAGGTCCTGGCGGATCTCGGCCAGGTTGGCTCCGCTGCCGGCCAGCGTGAAGCGGCCCTGCAGGCTGCCGCTCAGCTTGTCCGTCTCGTAGAGTTCGCGGCCGAGGGCGGCCAGCTGCACGCCTTCCACGCGCTCATCCACCGACAGGCGGGGCTTGTTGCCGCTGGCGTCGATGCGCACGTCACCGTTGTAGCCGCCCTCCAGCACGCGGGCGGCGATGGGATGCAGCCGCACCCGGCCGTCCCCGGCGGTGACGCCGACCTCGATCGTGCGGAAGGTGAGGCCGCCCAGCACCACCTCCGCGAACTTCAGCGTGCCCTCCGCGTCCAGCGAGCGGATGACGTCCACCGGGATCTCGGTGGCGTCCAGGGCGGCCGTGTCGGCTTCGGCCGGCGTGTCGTCGGCGGGCGGCGCGAGGTAGCGGTCCAGATCGATGCGGTCGCCCTCCAGGGCGAAGCGATAGGCCGGCGCCTCGAAGCCGCGCACCGAAAAATCGCCCTTCAGCTCGGTGTCGTCCAGACGGGCCGTCATGCCGGAGAGGGCCACGCTGTCGTCCGTGAGGGCGACGTCCGCGGCGAACGAGACGAGCTGCAGCACGGCCGGGTCTGCGGTGGGCGGCAGCGGCGTGCCGAGGGTGTCGGCCAGGTCCTTCGGCGAGAAACGGGGCGCCTCGATGCGGCCGGAGAGCTGCAGCGCGTCGCCGACCGTGCCGGCGAGCTCGGCGTCGACGCGCAGCGAGGCCACCTCCAGCGCGCCGCCGTCGAGTTCCAGCGCCTGCTGTTCCATTGCGTAGGCCAGGCGCCTCGCGGACAGGCGGAGGTCGAAGGGCTGCAGATCCGCGCCGGGGGCGAGACGGCCGTCCAGCAGCAGGCCGTCCAGCACGATGCGCCCGCCCGCCAGGTCCGCCGTGACGACGGCGGCGAGTTCGAACTCGCCGCCCGGGGCCGTGCCCGTATCCTCAGACAACGTGGCCAGCGCGAAGCCGCCGTCGACGTCGAATGGCACTCCCGGCTCGATGGCGCCGGTGTTCAGGCCGACGTCGGTGACCCGGTAGTGGACCCCGGCCGCCTCGTCCTGCCAGTCGATGGTCGCATCGGTGAGGCTGATGCCGGCGACCCGCAGCTCGTCGAGGCCGCTGCCCTCGCCTTCGGCGGCCGGCGCTTCGGCGGGCTCTTCGTCGGCGGCGGCGAGGTCGTCCCAGTTGGTGGTGCCATCGCCTGCGATGCGCAGATTCAGCACCAGCCCGTCCACGGATACGCGGCCGGCCTCGATGCTGCCGGTGATGAGCGGCCACAGGCGTATGGCGACGCTGGCGCCGTCCAGCTCGGCGAAGGGCTCGGGGCCGAATCCCTCGGCGTTGCCGAGCACGATGCGCCCGGTATCGACGCTGAGCCAGGGGAACAGGCCGAGCTCGAGGTCGCCCTCCAGGTTCAGCGAGCGGCCGGTGGCGGCCTCCACCTGCGCCGCGATCTCGTCCTTGTAGTCGTTCGGGTCGAACAGCAGCGCGACCGCCAGCACGACCACGACGAGGAGGCCGACGACGGCGGCGACGCCGATGAGGAGGAATTTCAGGAAGCGCCCCATTGCAGATCCTTCGCAGCGCGGGTGAGACGTCTAGATTAGCAAACCCCCGACCCGGCAGGCAGAGGCCGGTCGGGGGTTTGGTGGGGAAAACCAGAGAACGGGATCGGGATCGGGATCGGGATCGGGGATAAATCCCCTCCTACATTTTGCAGAGGTCTATGTCGCCGCTGAGGGTCTGCAGGCGGATCTCGCCGCGGCCCTCGCCGGCGGTGAAGCGCAGCTCGGAGCCCGGCGCGTAGCGGCTCTGGCGCTCGGGCTTCGGGCCGAAGCAGTTGTCGATGCTGCCGCTGAAGCTGGTCACGTCGATCTCGGCGTCGGGCTCGCCCGCGATGTCCAGCTCCACGTCGCCGCTGACGCTCTCCGCCCGGAAGCTGCCGTCACGCTCCAGGCTGACGGTGGCGATGACGTCGCCGGAGGTGGTCTCGAAGCGGGCACGGCTCAGTCGGCTGTCGCTCACGATCACGTCGCCGCTCACCGATTCGGCGTCGAGTTCGCCGGCCAGCGCCTCCACCACCAGGTCGCCGCTGACCGCAGCGAGACGCGCCCGGGACACCTCGCCGTGGCCTTCCACGCGGACGTCGCCGCTGACGGTCTCCGCGGTCACCGGCTCGCCCCAGACCTCGGCGCGCACGTCACCGCTGACGCTCTTCAGCCGCTGCTCGCCGCGCACGCCCTCGGTTTCTACGTCTGCGCTGGTGCCCACCACGCTCAGGCCCATGGCCGCCGGCATCTCGATGCGCAGTTCGGCCGAGGCCCGATGATACGAACGGCGCCCGTCCTGCACCTTCACCTCGATGGCGATCGCGCTGCCCTGCCGCTCGATCAGCACTTCTTCCACGTCGTCCTCCAGGACGCCGGTGATACGGATGTCCTGCCGGTCCGAGCCTTCCACCTCGATGGAGCCGGCGGTATTGCTGATGCGCACTTCCTTCGCGCCGTCCGGCGCCACGGTGCGCTCGTACTGCCGGTCGGCCTGGGCCGCCAGCGGCAGCGCGGCCAGCAGCAGCAGTGTCAGTGTCTTCGCGTTCATGGTCTGCGCATTCATAGGTCGGTTCTCCTCCTGGCCGGGCCGGCAAGGCCGTTCACCCGCGACATAACATCCAGTTCTCTCTGATAGGTCTGCAGCATCAGTTCCTGCAGCAGTGGGTCGTCCGGGTTGTCCTGCAGGGCGGTGTCGATCTCCTCCAGGGCGCTCCTGATGGTCTCGATGTTGCGCACCACGATCTCGCGGTCTTCCGGCGCGAGCTGCGCGAGACGCGCTTCGAGCAGGCTAAGGAGCTCTGCGCGGGCCGCGCGGTACTCGGGGCCGGGCTCCACCGAGGTGACGGCGGCGTTACGCAACCTGAGCTGCTGGCCCGCGGTATCCAGCCCCCGGTCGAGCGCCGCCGGCGATTCGGCAGGGACGGTCGCCATGGGAACCGGGTCTTCTCCCACCGGGCCGTCCCGGACGAGCAGCAGCGGCAGCAATGCCGCCGTACCGACCGCCGCGGCCACGGCGCCCCACCACCAGCGGCGCGGGTTCGGACGCGCGTCCGCCTCTTCCAGCCGGGCCTCGATGCCGGGCCACAGGTCGCGCCCGGGCTCCACCGCCTGCGGCAGCGCGGCGATTCTGCGATCCAGTTCCGCCTCTTCCCGTCTCCGCTGTTCTTCAGTCACTGGTCTGGTCCTCTGTAGGGGCCGGTGTATGGGCCGGTGTATGGCCCATTCCAGCGCTCAGCCGCTCGGCGAGCAGCCGGCGGGCCCGGTGCAGTTGTGCCTTGCAGG
>CAYQZN010000178.1:0-5865 GCA_964421805.1 uncultured Woeseiaceae bacterium | reverse complement strand
GCGATAATGGCGCGACGGCCTGAGCGCGGCGACCGGCGCCCGCCGGGCAGCGTCCGCGTCATCGGCGGGCGCTGGCGCGGCCGCCGCCTGCCCGTCGCCGAGGCCGAAGGGCTCAGGCCCACCACCGACCGCATCCGCGAGACGCTGTTCAACTGGCTGCGGCCACGGCTCGCCGGCGCCCGCGTCGCCGACCTGTTCGCCGGCACGGGCATCCTGGGCATCGAGGCGCTGTCCCGGGGCGCCGCCTCCGCGCTGTTCGTCGAGCGGGACCGCCGCCTCGCCCGCGCCATCGAACGGAGCCTCGAGACGCTGGACGCCGGCGGCTGCCGGGTGCTGGCTGCCGACGCCTACCGCCTGCTGGCAGGGGGCGAGCCGGAGCCGTTCGACGTCGTATTCCTCGACCCGCCCTACGGTCAAGGCCGCCTCGACGAATTGTGTACACTCCTCGCAGGCCGCGGCTGGCTGGCCGACGACGCTCTGGTGTACCTGGAGCACGACCGCCGCTCGCCGCCCCGGCTGCCGCCGGGCCTCGAGACCCGGCGGGAGAAGACTGCCGGCAACGTGAAATTCGTGCTGCTCGGCAGGACCGAGCCGACTGGGGGAGCGCTATGAGCATCGCCGCCATGTACCCGGGGACCTTCGATCCCGTCACCCGCGGCCACGAGGACCTGGTGCGCCGGGCGTCGCGGATATTCGACCGCATCGTGGTGGCCATCGCCGCCAACCCGGGCAAGCAGCCCATGTTCAATCTCGAGGAGCGGGTGGCGCTGGCGGAGGCCGTGCTTGCCGACATCCCGGGCATCGAGGTAATGGGCTACGAGGGCCTGACCATCGATTTCGCGCGCCAGCACGACCTGGGCGCCATCATCCGCGGGCTGCGCGCGGTCTCCGACTTCGAATACGAGTTCCAGCTGGCGAACATGAACCGCCATCTCACGGACGAAGTGGAGACGGTGTTCCTGACGCCCACCGAGCGCTACACCTACATCTCCTCCAGCCTGGTGCGCGAGATCGCCATGCTGGGCGGCGACGTGGGCGAGTTCGTCTCGCCGCTGGTGGAGAAGGCCCTGCTCGAGCGCCGGCCCGCAGACTAGAGGCCGGGCACCCGCCGGCCAATCCGGTCTCAACCGGCTGACCCCGGCGCGTCGAGGTTACCGCTGGCAGCGCGGGCAGTAGTAGCTGGAGCGCTGGCCGATCACCCGCTGTCTGACCGGTTCCCCGCAGCCCGGGCAGGGCTCGCCGGCGCGCCCGTAGACCGACAGGCTCTGGCGGAAATAGCCCGGCTGGCCATCGCCGCCGTAGAAGTCCCTCAGCGTGGTGCCGCCCGCGGCGATGGCCTCGGACAGGACGGACTTCACGGCATCGGCAAGGCGGTCCAGCCGCTGCCGGGAGATGCGGCCCGCCCGACGGGTCGGGTGGATACCGGCCCGGAACAGCGCCTCGCTGGCGTAGATGTTGCCGACGCCCACGACGACGCTGGCGTCCATCAGGGCCGCCTTCACGGCTGCCCGCCGGCCCGCGAGAGCCCGCCGCAGCCAGGCGCCGTCGAAGCCCTCCTCCAGCGGCTCCGGGCCCAGGCGCGCCAGCAACGGATGCTCGGTTCCGTGCGCCACCCAGTGCAGGGAGCCGAAGCGCCGCGGGTCGTGGAAGCGCAGCCGGTGGCCGTCGTCCAGGATCAGGTCGAGGTGATCGTGGGTGCGCAGCGGCGTCTCCGCGGGGACTATGCGCAGGCTGCCGGACATGCCGAGATGCAGCATCAGGCTGCCCGTCTCCAGCCGGATCAGCAGGTATTTGGCGCGCCGGTCCACGGCGGTGATGCGCTGCCCCTCCGCCCGGTCTGCTATGTCCGGCGCCACGGGCCAGCGCAGCCGCGGGTCGCGCACGTTGAGCGCGGCGATACGCCGGCCGGCCAGGTGCGGCTCCACGCCGCGTCGGGTGGTCTCGACTTCGGGTAATTCGGGCATGGCTGACAGAGGGGCCTGCCTCCGCGGGCGGGGCGTGGCCTGCGCACGACTGCTACGGGATCGGGCCGCCATGTTATTGAATTTCGCCCGGGAGGGCACCAAATCCCACGGCAGCGGTCGAAATCGTTTCCGCGGGTTCGCCCCGAGTGTGAACCGCTCCTTTTTCGCCGGCAGGGGGTCCGTTATAGTGGGCGCCCCGTTACGGCATCCCGACAGGTATACCGACGAATGGAATTACTACTGAATTACGCCTACGGCCTGCTGGGCCTCTCTTTCTGGGGCTACGTGCTCGCCGGATTCGTCATGGTGCAGATCACCATGATGGCGGTGACGCTGTATCTGCACCGCGACCAGGCCCACCGGTCGCTGGACCTGCATCCGGCGCTGCGCCATTTCTTCCGCTTCTGGATCTGGATGACCTCGGGCATGCTCACCCGGGAATGGGTGGCGGTGCACCGCAAGCACCACGCTTTCTGCGAGACGGAAGGTGACCCCCACAGCCCGAAAATCTTCGGGCTGAAGAAGGTGCTGCTGGAAGGCGCGGAGTTGTACCGGGAAGAGACCGACAACGAGGAGACCATCACGAAGTACGGGCGCGGCTGCCCCGACGACTGGATGGAGCGCAACGTCTACACGCGCTTCCCCTACGGCGGCATCATCCTGCTGATCGTGCTCGACCTGCTGCTGTTCGGCGTGCCGGGTATCATCCTGATCGCCACTTCGCTCGTCTCCATGCCGCTGTTCGCCGCCGGCGTCATCAACGGCGTGGGCCATCACTCGGGCTACCGCAATTTCGAATGCGACGACGCGGCCACCAACATCGTGCCCTGGGGGCTCTTGCTCGGCGGCGAGGAGCTGCACAACAACCATCACGCCTTCCCCACCTCGGCGAAGTTCTCGGTGCGGGCATGGGAGTTCGACATCGGCTGGATGTACATCACGGTCTTCCGGTCTCTCGGCCTGGCGAAGGTGAAGAAGGTCGCGCCGAAGCCGGTCGTGGCGGAGCCCGCGGAGAACGTGGACATCGAGACGCTGCGCGCGGTGATCGTCAACCGCATGCACGTGCTGCGGGACTACACGCGGCAGGTGACCCTGCCCGAGTTCCGCCGCCAGAAGGGCGACGACCCGCTGTGGCGTCGGGCTAAGCGGCTGCTGGTGCGCCAGCCTGCGCTGCTCGACGAGGCGGCGCAGGATCGGCTGCAGTCGTTGCTGGAGCGCAATCCGCGGCTCGCCACGGTGTACCAGTTCCGCGAGCGTCTGCGCGAGCTCTGGAGCGGTGCGACGAACGTCAGCAACGACAAGCTGGTGGCGCAGCTGCGCCAGTGGTGCAACGAGGCCGAGGCCAGCGGCATCAAGGCGCTGCAGGATTTCGCCCGCACGCTCCGCGGCTACGCCATCGCGCCGCAGCCCGCCTGACCGCAGGCGCTGCCTGAAGGCATAAAAAAACCCGCCGATCGGCGGGTTTTTTTTGCTCCGGTCCGGGAAGCCGCTTACTTGATCGCGTTCACTTTATCTTGGCTTCCTTGTACGCCACGTGCTTGCGCACGACCGGATCGTACTTCTTCGTCTCCATCTTCTCCGGATGCAGGCGCTTGTTCTTCGTCGTGGTGTAGAAGTGGCCCGTGCCGGCCGAGGAGACGAGTCGGATTTTCTCACGCATGGCTGTAACCCTCCGGTCTGGCCCTAGATCTTCTGACCCTGGGTGCGCAGCTCGGCGACCACGTCGTCGATGCCCCGCTTGTCGATGATGCGCATGCCCTTGCTGGAGACGCGCAGCTTCACGAATCGCTTCTCGCTTTCCAGCCAGAAACGGTGGGTGTGCAGGTTCGGCAGAAAGCGCCGGCGGGTCTTGTTATGGGCATGGGAGACGTTGTTGCCGCTCATGGGCCGCTTCCCAGTCACCTGGCAAACCTTGGACATGGCCTCAAGTTCCTGAAATCACGAAAAATACGCCGGCACAGGGCCGGCGGAAGGGCGGTATTTATACCAGCCGCCGCCGCTGTAGGCAAGAGAAACCGGGCCTTACAGCAGGCCGCGGCTCGCCAGCGAGGTGGCCAGGCCGTCGCCCACCACCAGGTGGTCGAGCATGCGGATGTCCACCAGGTCCAGGGCGGCCTTCAGCCGCCGGGTGATGGACTCGTCCGCCTGACTCGGCTCGGCGACACCGGAGGGGTGGTTGTGCGCCAGTATTACGGCGGCGGCGTTCAGGGCCAGCGCCCGGCGCACGACTTCCCGCGGATAGACGCTGGTGCCGTCCACCGTACCGCGGAACATCTCCTCGAAGCGGATGACCCGGTGGCGGTTGTCCAGGAACAGGCAGCAGAAGACCTCCTGGGGCTGGTCGCGCAGGCGGGCGATCAGGTACTCGCAGGTATCCGCCGGCCCGCTGATCGTGCGCCCCGGCTTCATCTTCTCGCCGAAATAGCGCCGCGCGAGTTCCGCGGCCGCCTTCAATCGGGCGGTGCGGGCCGCGCCGAGCCCGGGCATCGTGGTCAGTGCGCCGCACTCCGCGTGCAACAGTGCCCGCAGCCCGCCGTGCGCCCCGAGCAGCCGGCGGGCCAGTGCCACGGCGTCCACGCCGGGGCCGCCGCCGCCGAGTACCACGGCCAGCAGTTCCGCGTTGCTCAGCGTCTCCGCCCCGCCGGCCAGCAGCTTCTCCCTGGGCCGCTCTTCCTGCGGCCAGTCCCGGATTCCCACGGCAGCTCTCCTTTCTTCGTCTTCCCCGAGCGTCATCTTCGGCGCCGACGGCTGCCGCTGCGCGTGCCGTTTGTGGCTACCGGCGGCAGTTAGGCCGGACGCCGCCGGTAGCCACGCACCCGGACGGCAGGCTAAGCTCGACCCGTCGACCGGAGGTTCTCGGCCATGAAGCAGATTCTGTTGGGCGTCACCGGCGGTATCGCCGCCTACAAGTCGCCGGAGATCGTGCGCCGGCTCACCGCCCGCGGACTGGAAGTCCAGGTGGTGATGACGGCCGGCGCGCAGCAGTTCGTTACGCCGCTCACGTTCCAGGCGGTTTCGGGCAGGCCCGTGCGCACGGACCTGTGGGACCTCGAGGCCGAGGCCGCCATGGGGCACATCGAACTCGCGCGCTGGGCCGACCTGGTGCTGGTGGCGCCGGCCACGGCGGATTTCATGGCACGCCTCGCCCACGGCCAGGCGCCCGACCTGCTCTCCACCCTGTGCCTGGCCACCGAGGCCCCCGTCGTGCTCGCCCCGGCGATGAACCGGCTGATGTGGGCCAACGACGCCACCCAGGAGAACCGCCAGACGCTGCTCGGCCGCGGCGTCCGCCTGCTGGGCCCGGCCGAGGGCGACCAGGCCTGCGGCGAGACGGGGCCCGGGCGCATGCTCGAGCCGGCCGACATCGTAGACGCGCTGCCGTTCGAGCAGCCCGCCGGCCCGCTGAGCGACGTGAGCATCCTGATCAGCGCCGGCCCCACCCGCGAGCCGCTGGACCCGGTCCGGTTCCTGTCGAACCGCAGTTCCGGGAAGATGGGGTTCGCGCTGGCGGAGGCGGCGGCCGCGGCCGGCGCCCGGGTTCGGCTGGTGGCCGGACCCGTGGCACTGGACACCCCGCCGTGGGTGGAGCGCCACGACGTCGAAACGGCCGAGGAGATGCTCGGTAAGGTCCGGGAGCTGCTGCCGCAGACCGATATCTATGTGGGTGCGGCGGCCATCGCGGATTACCAGGCGGTGGAACGCAGCGCGCAGAAGATCAAGAAGACCGGCGAGCGTATGCAGCTGGATCTCGTGCGCGCCCCCGATACGCTGGCTGCGGTGGCGCAGGCGGAAGGGCGGCCCTTCACCGTCGGCTTCGCCGCCGAAACCGAGAATCTTGAGGAGAACGCCCGCGGCAAGCTCACCGGCAAGGGCCTGGACATGATCGTGGCCAACCGGGTGG
>CAYQZN010000177.1:0-5871 GCA_964421805.1 uncultured Woeseiaceae bacterium | reverse complement strand
TCGCTCTCTTCATCGGACGACCTCGTTGAAACCAATGGCTTTCATAACTAGACTCTGGGCGACTATATAATGCCGGTGGGCCATTCGCAATCGAACTGCCTGCCGCCGACCCACTCACCTGGAGCGACCGACATGACCGACGTCTTCATCTATGATGCCGTGCGCACGCCCCGTGGCAAGGGCCGCGAAGGCGGCGCGCTGAACGGACTCACCCCGCTGGACCTGCAGAAGACGCTGATCCGGGCGCTGCTCGAGCGCACGGGGCTCGATGCCGGACGCATCGACGACCTGATCCTCGGCTGCGTGACTCAGGTGGGCGAACAGGGCGGCAACATCGCCAAGGTCGCGGCGCTCTACGCCGGCCTGCCTGCCTCGGTATCGGGCATCACCGTGAATCGCTATTGCTCTTCCGGGCTCGACGCCTGCAACTTCGCGGCGATGAAGATCGCCACCGGCATGGACGAAGTGGTGCTGGCCGGCGGCGTGGAGTGCATGTCCCGGGTGCCGATGCTCTCGGACAAGGCCACTTTCTATTCCGATCCGGCAGTGGCGCAGAAGACCCGCTTCGTGCCCATGGGGCTCGCCGCCGACCTGGTGGGCAGCCTCGACGGCATCAGCCGGGAGGAATGCGACGCCTATGCAGTCATGAGTCAGCAGCGTGCGGCCCGCGCGCAGAGCGAGGGCCGTTTCGCGAGGTCGCTGGTGGCCGTGGCAGATCCCGCCAGCGGAGCCACGGTGGAGCAGGACGAATGCGTGCGGCCGGGCGTGACCACGGAGAAGCTCGCCACCTTCGAACCGCTGTTCACCGAATTCGGCGAGAAGGGCTACGCGGCGGCCTTCAAGGCGGCGTTCCCGGAACTGGGCGAGCTCCACTACCTGCATCACGCCGGCAATTCGCCGGCCGTCGTGGACGGCGCCTCCCTGGTGGCGCTCGGCAGCCGCGCGGCCGGCGAGGCCGCCGGCCTGAAGCCCCGCGCACGCATCAGGGCGATGGCCAACGTCTCCTCCAACGAGCTCCTGGCGCTGACCGGCGGCATCGACGTGGTGGCCGCGGTGCTCGCCAAAGCCGGTATGGAGCACGGCGACGTGGACCTGGTGGAGTTCAACGAGGCCTTCGGCGCGGTATCGGTGAAGTTCGTGCGCGACATGCCCTGGGACGCGGAGCGCATCAACCCCAACGGCGGCGCCATCGCGCTGGGCCACGCCATGGGCGCGACGGGCGCGAGCCTGGTCGGCACCGTGCTCGATGAACTGGAACGTCAGGACCTGGGCGTGGGTCTGGTGGCCGTCTCCGGGGCCGCGGGCATCGGCACCGGACTCATCCTGGAACGCATGTCCGCGTCCTGATCAGCGGTTGGCGTGGGCGGCAGCGCGGCGCGGCCGGTAGGCGTCGCGGTCGAAGTAGACGTCTTCCGGCTTCAACGCCTCGCCGCACTCACTGCAGACCATGGCACTGACCAGCGGTTCGCCGCAGGGCCTGTGGATCAGCTCCAGCGGCCGCCGGTCCGGTGTGACGATCCAGCGATTGGCCCATTCGTGCATGGTCAGCGCCACCAGGTAGAGATCCATGCCCTTTTCTGTAAGCCGGTACTCGTAGCGCACCGGCCGCTTCTGGTACGCCTTGCGTTCCATGATGCCGTGGTGGACCAGCAGCTTCAGGCGGTCCGAGAGGATATTGGTGGCAATGCCGATGCCTTTCGCGATGTCGTCGTAGCGGCGCAGGCCGAAGTACGCGGCGGCGGTCACGAGACCGGTCCAGCGGTCGCCGATGACGTCCAGCGTATGGAAAAAGCGCTGATCGGCGGCCTGGCTGGACTTGCTGTCTTTCTTGGAGCGGCGCTGGAACCGCGCCGGCACCGCGGCACCCTTGCTGTCCGGCGCGCCGGGCACGAACCGCACGCTGTACATGGTGATGGGCTCGGCACAGGCGCTGCAGCGGAACTCGGCGTGCATGGCGTGACCGCAGTGCTTGTGGACGAGTGCGGGATGTGACTCGCTCCCCGAGCCCCAGCGCGTGTCCCAGTTCCAGACCGACAGGATGACGGGATAGAGATCGAGACCCTTGTCGGTCAGGCGGTACTCGTAGCGCGGCGGGGACATCTGGTACGGATTGCGGTACAGGATGCCGTTCTCCACCAGGCGCTTCAGGCGGGACGCCAGCGTGCCGCGCGCGGCACCGCTGCGGTGGCGCAGGTCCTCGAAGCGCCGGAAGCCCAGGAACACGTCCCGGATCACCAGCATCGCCCAGCGGTCACCGATCACCGCCAGGGCCTGGGCCACCTGGCTGCTGAGGATGAGGTCCTGCTCGGCCTTGCCGCTTCGGTTATTCGCCGTCATCGCCCCCGCCGTCCCTCGAGCGTCGCGGCGGCAGGGGGATCATCCCGCTGGTCTTCTCCATGTAGTCCCTGTACCCCGGTTTCTCCCGCGCCATCTTCTTGTCCAGCGTACGCTGTCCGGTGACGTTGACAATGAGGTAAGTGTAGCCGATCGGGCCGATTATGGTCAGCAAACCCCACGGATTGTCGCAGGCGATGAGAAACAGGCCCCACCAGACGCAGAGTTCGCCGAAGTAATTGGGGTGCCGGGAGTAGCGCCACAGCCCGGTATCGAGCACCTTGCCCTTGTTGGCGGGATCGGCGCGGAAGCGAGCCAGCTGGTGATCGGCCACCGTCTCGAACACGAAGCCCACCAGCCACAGGGCGGCGCCGGCGAACGCGGCGATGCCGAGGGTGGCCGGTTCGGCGTAGATCTGCCCCACCTGGATCGGCAGCGAGACCAGCCAGAGCACGATGCCCTGCAGCAGGAACACCTGCCTGAGACTCAGCCAGATGAAGGCGCGGTCGTCGTTCACCCAGCTGCGCAGCTTCGTGTAGCGCGGGTCCTCGCCGTGGCCCCAGTTGCGCCGCACCAGATGGGCGGTGATGCGCACGGCCCACAGCGCCACCAGCGCCAGGATGAGGTTCTTGCGGGGCTCGGCCCCGTCCGTCATCGCGTAGGTCGCCCCCGCCACGGTCAGGAGGATCACCGCGAAAGCCATGTCGATGATGCTGACGTCGCGCAGCGGGATGCTGATCAGCCAGAGCACGAGCACGGCCCCCATGGTGACGCCCAGGTTGACCAGCAAGACCAGACCCGTATCCTGCCAGAGCGGCTCCATAATCCCTCTCCCGGCGCCCGTAGGGTTGCGCCATTTGGAAAAACCTGTGTTAGTCTATTCGTGAAAGTCACTGATTGCCAATCGGTGGCCGGCAACCTCAGTAATACGGAAAACAACCTCGGGGTGGGGGGATGACACACGCCAGCGCACGACGGCGCTTCGACGGAATTCGTGCGGGCCTGCGCCTGCCGGTCGTCGTCGCGCCCATGTTCCTCGTTTCCGGGCCGGACATCGTGGTGGCCGCCGCCCGCTCGGGGGTGCTCGGCTCGTTCCCGGCGCCGAATGCCCGCACCATCGACGTGTTCGAGGAGTGGGTCTCGACCATCAGCGAGCGGCTGGCCGGCTTCCGCCGCGACCAGGTCGCCGGCGCCACGGATGCCTGGGCCATGAATCTGGTGGTGCACCGCACCTACGATCGTCTGGACCAGGAACTCGCCATCCTGGAGAAATACCGCCCGCCCATCGTCATCACGGCGCTGGGCAGCCCGAAAGACGTGGTGGATGCCGTGCACGGCTGGGGCGGGCTGGTGATCGCGGATGTGAACAGCGTCGAGTACGCGCGCAAGGCGGCCGCGGTGGGTGTCGACGGCCTCGCCCTGGTCTCCGCCGGCGCCGGCGGCCACACGGGACACATGGCAGGCTTCGCCTTCGTGCCGGCGGTGCGGGAGTTCTTCGACGGCATACTCATCCTGGCCGGCGCCATCGGCGACGGCCGGGCGGTGCGTGCCGCCGAGGTGCTCGGCGCCGATCTGGGCTACATGGGCACGCGCTTCATCGCGGCCGAGGAGAGCATCGCCTCCGAGGAGTACAAGCAGATGGTCGTCGACTCGGTGTTCCCGGACCTGGTGCTGACCGACTTCTTCACCGGCGCCCACGCTTATTACATGCGCCAGAGCATCGAGGCGGCCGGCCTGGACCCGGACAACCTGGAGGCCGGCACCGGCATGAACCTGTCCGAGAAGAAGGCCTGGAAGGACGTCTGGTCGGCCGGTCAGGGCGTCGGCACGATCCACAAGGTGGAGCCGCTCGCCGGCATCGTCGATGCCATCGCCCGGGAATACGAGGCCGCGAAGCAGGTCCCCTGAGGCCGGTCGGTTCGGCCCCTCGGCTCATATACCCTCGGTCGATCCCTGTTCAGCCTGTCCCCGGCGCATCGGCGACGAAGCGGCGGAAATGCTCCACCGCCGCCGGCGCGTGGGCGTCGAATGGCAGCCCGGCCAGCTCCTCCAGCACGGCACCGGCCTCGCCCGCATCCGCGCTCTGCATCCAGCGCCCGTCGGTCTCCTGCATCCGGGCGCGGGCGATCTTGCCGGCTCCAGAAATCACGATCTCGCCGTTCAGGGCGCAGCGTTCGCTGACCAGCCAGGCGGCCACCGGCGCCACGTAGTCCGGCGCCATTCGTTCCCGCAATGCTTCGGGCAGATGAGCCTCGGTCATCTGCGTCGCGGCATAGGGAGCGATGGCGTTCACCCGCACGTCCCGCCCGGCGCCCTCGTGGGCCAGCGCATAAGTGAGGCCGAGCAGGGCCGCCTTCGACGACGAATAGGCCGGCAGGCCGTGCTCGCCGTAGAGTCCGGCCACGGACGTGCTGAGCAGCACGGCACCGCCGCGCTGATCGTAGAGATGCCGGAACAGCGGGTGCAGCACGTTGACCGTGCCGAAGAGGTTCA
This sequence comes from uncultured Woeseiaceae bacterium, assembly GCA_964421805.1. Classification (GTDB taxonomy): domain Bacteria; phylum Pseudomonadota; class Gammaproteobacteria; order Steroidobacterales; family Woeseiaceae; genus Lentisalinibacter. The sequence continues at coordinate 1,044 of CAYQZN010000177.1, read as the reverse complement.
CCTCGAAGTTGCGCCGGAACTCCTCGATGGTCTGTTTGTGGAAGCTCCGGCCCTCGGAGACGCCGGCATTGGCGATGTGCGCGTCGAGGCGGCCCCAGGTGTCGAGGGCCAGTTCCAGCAGGCGCTCGCCGGCGCCGGCCTCCGTGATCTCGGAATGATCCGCCACGGCCTCGCCGCCGGCTGCCCGGATCTCCTCCACTACCCGGTCCGCCGAGGCCTTCTCCTCGCCGGCGTGGCTGCGATTGTTCACCACTATCCGCGCGCCCTGCGCGGCCAGGTAACGGGCGTAGGCGCGGCCGAGCCCCTTGCCGGCGCCGGTGATGACGACCACCCGGCCCTCGAAGGGCACGGCGTCAGGCGGCATCGGAGGTGCGCGGCCAGCGGGTCTGCACCCAGCGGAAGCGCCGGGTCACGAAGTCGAGGTCGGCAAGACAGGCGTTGCCCGCAGGGTTCAGACCGGTGACGTGGAAGTCGCTGTAGGCGGCGGCGAAGTTGATGGGCATGCCGATCAGGTTGCACGACAGCGAGGCGCCGGCGTCGTGATAGGCATCCTCCGCGCGGGCCAGGAAGGCATCGTTCGTCGAGTAGACGTGGGATGTGATCGCCCCGTGGGCGCGCACGTCGTCGGTCGCGCGGGCCAGCCCGGCGTCGGCGTCGTCCGCGGCGATGATGAACGAGATCGGTCCGAAGTGCTCCTCGCCGAACAGGTCGCCGGCGTCGGTGTCCACCTGCACGATCAGCGGCGTGGCGGTGCGAGCGTCCGGGTAGTCGGGATGCTCGTAGGGTCCCGAGTCGCGCAGAATGCGCCCCCGGTCGCGCGCCCCGTCACGGATGCGGTCGATGCTCTCGAGGATGCGTGGGTCCACCAGCGCGCCGCACAGGTTCCCCGCCTGCTTCGGGTTGGCGAGGAACTCCTCCACGGCATCGACGATCCCCGCGGCCACCTCGTCGAAGGAGAGGTGCCGGCCGCCGGCCTCGATGCCGCCGCCGGGCACGAAGATGTTCTGCACGCTGGTGCACATCTGGGCGGACGCCTGGCACAGG
>CAYQZN010000176.1:0-5877 GCA_964421805.1 uncultured Woeseiaceae bacterium | reverse complement strand
GGTCGGTCAGGTCGATGATGACGCGGCCGCCGCCTTCACGGGTGCGGCGGAAGTCGACGTTCTCGATGGCGCGGGGCCCGCTCGCGGCGGCGGAAGGGGCCGAGCGCGTGCCGGTGAACGTGGTGGTCTCCGCCACCATGTCGCCGCCCTCGCCGAGAGTCAGGATGACGGTATTGCCGGACACGCGGGTCTCGTAGGGCACCATGCTGTCCAGGTTCAGCACGACGCGGGTGCGGCCGTTGGCTTCCGCGGTCAGCACGGTATCGAGCATGCGCAGGTCCACGTCACGGCGACGGGAGCTGAGGCCGAGGGCGGTGTCGGGCAGGTCGAGCGCGATGCGCGCCGGGTTGTCGATGGTGAAGGAGAGCGGCTCCGGAGCGGGCCCCGAGAGAATCAGCCGCAGTTCCACCTGCTGCCCGGGCAGCGACTGGACCTGGATGTCCTGCAGGGTGTTCCCCGGCGCGTCCTGTGCGTAGGTGCCCGCGGAGGCGAACAGCAGGACGAGGGCGGCGAGCCAGCCGAGAGGATTCCTGAGGACGTCCAGCCCGTGATTGTTCGCCGGCAGCGGCTTCGTTGTGCGAGTCATTCCAGTTTCTCCCAGTGCCATCTGCTTGGCCTCAGTCCGAAATACTGATGGTGGCATCTCTCTCCAGATACCCGCCTATGCCGTCGGAGACGATCTCTTTGACCACGATCTCCGACTCGTTTATCTCGACGATGCGGCCGTCGTTCTGGCCCACGTAATTGCCGACGGTGACCCGGTTGATGAGTCCGTCGGCCGTCTGTACGAGACCGTAGGTCGTCTCGCCCTGCTGCAGCGTGCCGACCATGTCGAGGGAATCCAGCGGGAACTGCTCCAGGTATTCACGGCTGCGGTTGACGTCCGGGCGGATGCCGCCGCCGCCCGCGGAGCGCGTATCCGCCACCGGCGAATCCGGCACGAAGGGCGAGCGCATCCCGTCCACGTCGGCCGTGTAGACGTAGCTCTCGTAGGCCTGGATCTCGGGCAGCGGGTCCGGCCGGTCGCCGGGCCGCGCCTTCACCTCGTCGATGTAGGCGTTGAGATCGTCCATGCCGCCGCCGCAACCGGCCGCGAAAGGCAGCACCAGTGCTGCCAGCACGGCGAAGAGGCCGGCGGGGCGCAGCCTGACGCGATTTGCCTGGAAGCGAGGTTCCTGCCTCATCACTCGGTCTCCTCTTCCAGATAGCGGTAGGTCTTGGCGGTCACGTCGAGCGACAGCTGGTCGAACTGCTCGTCCGTCGCCGGCTGGATCTGGATGTCGTGCAGCGTCACGATCCGGGGCAGCGCGGCAACGCTGCTGGCGAAATTCGCGAGCTCGTGGTAACTGCCGGCCAGCTGGATCTTGATGGGCTTCTCGGCATAAAAGTCCTTGCGGATCTCACCCTGGGGCTCGAACAGCTTCTCCTCCAGCCCCGCCGCCAGACCGGTCTGGGAGATGTCGACGATCAGGTTCGGTATCTCGGTCTCGCCCGGCAGCTGGCGCAGCATCGTGCCGAAGGACTGCTGCATCTGCGCGAGCTGGGCGCGGTAGGCGTCGAAGTTGGCCGCCTTGCTCTGCTTGTTCTCGAACGTCTGCCTGAGCTCCTGCTCACGCGCCTCGGCACGCTCCAGCAGCGGCACCTTGTTCTTCACCACCGTCATGTAGACGCCGAACACGGCCACTGCGACGAAGACGATGACGATGGCGCCGACGCGGAATGGCAGGGGCCAGCGGCCGACGTCGTTGATATCGAGATTTCGCAGTTCCTCGATGACGTTCATGCGGCCTCCTCCTCATCCTCGTCCAGGACCTTCACCTGCTTCGCCTTCAGCGTGAAGTTGAAGCGCTCGGCCTGGCCCGCGTCCACGGTGCGGATCTGCTCGAGGTCCGGGTCGGTGAGCCACTCCGAGGCGTCGATGTTGCGCATGAAGGCGGACACCCGGGTGCTGGACTGGGCCGTGCCGGTGATCTGGATCTCCCGGCCGGTCTGTTTGATCCCGGTCAGATAGACGCCATCCGGCAGCGTGCGCACCAACTCGTCGAACAGATGCACGACCATCGGGCGGCTGGTCTGCAGCTGCTCGATGATTTCCATGCGCGCCAGCAGGCGCTCCTTCTGCCGCTCCAGGCCCTCGATCTCCTTGATGGCCTTGTTCAGCTCGGTGATCTCCGCCTCGAGCCGCTGATTGCGCTCTTCCTGGTAGTCGATGCGGCTCTGGTAGAACATGTTGCCCAGCCAGATCACGAGGCCGGCCAGCAGCACCGACAGCACGATGGCGATGCCGAATTGTTGCTGGCGTTGCTTGCGCTGCTCTTCGCGCCAAGGCAGTAGGTTGATACGCGGCATCAGTCGAAGCTCCTCAATGCGAGCCCGCAGGCGATCAGCAGCGCCGTGGAATCCTTGGTGACGCCCTGGGATTTGGCTTTCGATGCGATCTTCATCTGGCCGAGCGGGTCGCCGATCTCCGTCGGGATGCCCACCCGGCTCGAGATGACGTCGGCGATGCCCGGGATGTTGGCGCAGCCGCCGCAGACCAGGATCATGTCGGGCTGCTCCCGGCCGCCGCCGGAGGCCAGATAGAACTGCAGCGAGCGACTGACCTGCTGGGTCATGTCGTCGATGAAGGGGTCGAGCACCTCGGGCTGATAGTTGCTGGGCAGACCGCCTTCCTTCTTCGCCCGGCCGGCGTCCTCCATGGACAGGCCGTAGGTGCGCATGATCTCTTCGGTGAGCTGCACGCCGCCGAAGGCGAAGTCACGCGTATAGACGACCTTCAGGTCGTCCAGCACGCTGAACGTGGTGGCGCTGGCGCCGATGTCGACCACCGCGACCGACTGGCCGACGCCGCCGTTCGGCATCTGATGGGTGAGGAGCTGGCAGGCGTTCTCCAGCGCGAAGGCCTCGACGTCGACCACGCGGGCGGAGAGGCCGGCGGCGTCGACGGCCGCCTGGCGCTGGTCCACGTTGTCCGTCCGTGTGGCCACCAGCAGGACGTCGTTCATGTCCGGGTCGTTCTCGTTCGGCCCGATCACCTCGAAATCGAAGCTGACCTCTTCCATGGGGAAGGGGATGTACTGGTCGGCCTGGATCTCCACCTGTCCCTCGAGATCCTTGTCCGCCAACGAGGCCGGCATCTGGATCACCTTGGTGATGGCAGCATCGCCGCTGATGGCGATGGCCACGTCCTTGCACTTCGTGGCGGCCCGCTTCACCGCCCGCCGGATGGCACCACCCACCGCCTGGGCGTCGACGATGTTTTTCTCGTTGATGGAATTGGGCGGGGTCGGCTCGGCCGCGTACGATTCGACGCGGTAGCGCTTGCCGCTCTGGGAGAGCTCGATGAGCTTGACCGACGATGTCGTTATGTCAAGCCCCAGGAGCGGACGATTTTTCTTGCCGAATTGCACCTGTTTTCCCTTCCAAGTCCGTGGGTTACGCTGGATAAGTGGTGGGGCGCCTGAAGAAACCGGTTTAACTATATATCAACGTAATGTTAAATAAAACGACGCTGATCCCCTGCTCAATGCCCGCGTATAGTAAGGCACGCCCCGCCGCCTATTCTGTGAACTGTGTACCGGTAGTGAGCCAGGCCCGAAAGTGGAGGGTGCGGGGAGTTTCGCTGCAACGAGACGAGGCCTGCCGGGTGCGGCCTGCCGGGTATGGTTGTAGACTGTCGCCGCGAAGCATTGCGGTCTGGCCCCCCGCTGACGGTATGATCCGGTCTTCGCCCTGACCCGGACCGCCCCATGCCCCCTTTTCAACAAGGAACGGTCCGCTTCGGCCGCAGTCACTATGCAGTAAGCCCCTGACGCTGGCAAGGACCGGAAAGCGCTTTGGCAACACGATCTCTCACTCGCATCCTCGCCGGACTGGCCGGCATGGTGGCAATACTCGCCCTGTCGCTGACGGCGGGCGTCGTCGGCGCGTACCACTACACCCTGGCAAGCCTGCCCGAGGCGGCGACCATCCGCGACATCCCTCTGCAGATACCGCTCAGGGTCTACAGCCGGGACGGCAGGCTGATCGCCGAGATCGGCGAGCAGCGCCGCATACCGGTGGAGTACGACGAGATCCCGGGGCACGTGGTGGAGGCCTTCCTGGCCGCCGAGGACGACCGCTTCTTCGAGCATCCCGGCATCGACTATCAGGGCGTGCTGCGCGCCGGCATCAATTTCCTCATGACCGGCTCGCGCAGCCAGGGCGGCAGCACGATCACCCAGCAGCTTGCCCGGGACTACTTCCTCACCCGCGAGCGGCTGTTCACCCGCAAGATCCGCGAGGCCTTCCTGGCCTGGAAGATCGAGAAGGAATTCAGCAAGGAGGAGATCCTTGCCATGTTCCTGAACAAGATGTTCTTCGGCCAGCGGGCCTACGGCGTGGCCGCCGCCTCCCGGGTGTACTTCAACAAGACCCTGGAGGAGATCAGCGCCGCGGAAGCCGCGACCCTGGCGGGCCTGCTGCAGGCGCCCTCGGCCTACAACCCGGTGCGCAGCCCGGAGAAGGCCACTTCGCGGCGAAGCTACGTGCTGCGCCGCATGCGCGAGCTGGGCTACCTCACGGAGCCCGAATACGACGCGGCCATGGAGTACCCCATGGAGTCCCGCCTGTACGGTCCTGCCGTCGAGCTGACCGCCCCCTATCTGGCCGAGATGGTTCGCCGCGAGATGCTGGAGCGCTACGGCCCCGAGATCTACTCGGGGGGCTATCGGGTGACCACCACGCTCGACTCTGCGCTGCAGACCGCCGCCGTGTACGCGGTGCGCAACGGCCTGCTGGAGTACGACCGGCGCCACGGCTACCGCGGGCCGCTGGCTAGGCTCGAGCTGCCCCTGCCCAGCGGCGGCGACGAGGGCACGAACGGCCAGGGCAATGACCAGGGCAATGACCAGAGCAATGACCGGGGCGGCAGTGGCGGCGGCTATCCGGCGCTCCCGCCGGATGTGCTGCAGACCCTGGAAGACTACCCGGAGCCCGGCGGCCTGCGCGTGGGCGTGGTGGTCGGCCTCGGCGAGGACAACAGCGCGGCCGTCGCCCTGCGGCGCGACCGCATCGTGCGGGTGCCCTGGTCGGGCATAAACTGGGCCAAACGCTACATCGACGACGACCGGGTGGGCTCACCGCCGGAGTCCGTCGGCGACGTGCTGGCTGTCGGCGACGTCATCCACGTGATGCCCACGGTCTCGGACAGATGGGCTCTCGCCCAGGTGCCGGCCGCCCAGGGCGCCCTGGTGTCCGTGGATCCGGACGACGGCGCTGTGGTGGGCCTCGTCGGCGGCTTCGATTACGCGGCGAGCAAGTTCAACCGGGCGGTGCAGATCCGGCGCCAGCCCGGCTCCGCCTTCAAGCCCTTCATTTACTCGGCCGCGCTCGAGAACGGTTTCACGGCGGCCACCATCGTCAACGACACACCGGTGGTATTCGAGTCCGAGGAGCTGGAGGGGCCGTGGAAGCCCATTAACTACACGGGCAAGTTCTACGGGCCGGTGCGCCTGCGCGAGGCGTTGTACCGCTCGCTGAATCTGGCCTCGGTGCGGGTGCTGATCGGCACCGGGCTCGGCGACGCGGTGCCGCATATCCGGAGTTTCGGCTTCGCGAACGAGGCCGTGCCCTACAACTACTCGCTGGCGCTGGGCAGCGGTGCCGTCTCGCCGCTGGACATGGCACTGGGCTATTCCGTGTTTGCCAACGGCGGCTACCGGGTGGAGCCCTACTTCATCGACCGCATCGAGGACAGCGAAGGCAACGTACTGCACAGCGCCGAGCCGCCGCTCGTGTGCCCGGATTGCGAGTACAGCGAGGAACTGGCGCAGATCGATACCGACCCCTTCGCCGATCCGCTCGCCGGACGAGACGGCAATCGGACCGGCAATCGGA
>CAYQZN010000175.1:0-5891 GCA_964421805.1 uncultured Woeseiaceae bacterium | reverse complement strand
CGCGCAGCGCCCGGGACAGCATGCCGCTCACCGCCACCAGCGGCTTCAGCGCGACGGTGAAGGCCTGGATGCCGTAGGCGACCGGCGTCGCCAGCAGATCGGAGTACGTGACGCCCACCGTCTTCGGGATGATCTCCGTGAACAGCAGCACGGCGATGGTGAATACGATGGTGAAGATCCACAGGGTCTGCGGGTCGAACACGTTCGAGTAACTGGCACCAGCCACCGAAGCGCCCACCGTGTGCGCGACGGTGTTCACGATCAGGATGGCGGCGATGGGCGTGTCGATGTCCCGCTTGAACCGCCTGAGCAGCCGACCCGAGCGCTTGCCGCTCTGCGCCAGGCTCTCCACCCGGGAGTAGCGCACCGAGAGCAGCACCGACTCGAAGATGGAGCAGAGGAAGGAGAAGACGAGAGCCACCGAGACGGCAGTGACGAAGACGAGCATATAGATTCCTCGAACGTTAAATCCTCATGTAGGAGGGGCTTTAGCCCCGATTCATTGAAAGATCGGGCCTGAATGCCCTCCTACAGTTGTCCGACGAATCATACACACAAAAAAAAGCCCGGCCGAAGCCGGGCTTTTCGTCCAATGCGGACAGTGTGTTTCGATCAGTAGTCGAAACGGTAGCTCGCCTGCAGGGCCCAGGACTGGCCCAGGGAGAACTGGTAGTAGTTGAAGAACGAGAAATACGGCCAGCCGGACCAGTTCTGGTCGATCGGCGGCTTCTCGTCGAACAGGTTGTTGACGACGAACAGCACATCGGCCTTGCCGTCCATGAACGTGTAACCCGCGCTGAGGTTATAGATCATCTGCGGGCCCATGCGCGGCTCTTCGGCCAGCTCGTCGTTCACCTGACCCAGGTAGGAACGGGTAGAGCCGAACCGCTCGCCGAACAGCGTGGCGCGGAAGTCGCCGTACTGCCACCCGAGCGTACCGCGGACGCGGCTGCGCCAGTTGATGCTCTGGTCACGGACGTTGTCCACCGGATCCTCGGGGAAGACACTGAAGTCGTCATCCAGGACGTGGGTCCAGCCGAGTTCAAACGAGAACGTGCCAATGCCGTCTGTCTCGTAGCCGTAGTCGAGAGACGCGTCGATACCCGTGACCTTGTTGTTGGCCGCGTTGATCGGACCCGTATCGACCTGGGCGATGCGCTCGGAGTTGAGCGAGCCGTCGGCCGGGTTACGAGTCACCCGGGAGATCGCGTCCTGGCACTCACCCGTATTGATATCGTTCAGGCCCAGGCGGCAGTCCGCCTCTGTTTCGAGCAAGCGCGTTATCGGGTTGTCGACGACGATATTGTCGAGATCAACCTGCCACCAGTCCGCGGTGATTGTCAGATTGTCGATTGGCTCGACGACGAAGCCGAGAGTGATGGACTCGCCTTCCTCCTCTTCCAGATCCGGGTTGCCTGCGCGCGTACCGAAGAAGTTCTCTGCGTCGTACGTGCACTCTGAGAACGGTACGCCGGGTTCGTCGCGACGGCAAAGATACTGGTCGACCGCCGTCGTGAAGAAGCCGCTCGGGTCTGCGAAGACAAAATGCATATCCGGTGCCCGGAAGCTTGTCGCATAGGAGCCGCGCAACAGTATGCGATCGGTCGGGCGATACTCCAGCCCCAGGTTGTAGGTGAACGCATCGTCGACGTCGGTGATGTCGTCGTACTGGTCGTAACGCCCTGCAACAGAGACCTGAAGGGTGTCGAGCAGTGGGATGGCAAACTCGACGCCCAGCGCGTATCGATCACGCTCGCCGCCGCCGCCGGTGCCCGTAAGACCCCAGAAGTAGTCAGCCGAAACGAGCCGCGGATCCAGATTGATCTCGTAATCCTGAGTCGCCCACTCGGCCACCACTGCCATGCTGACAGTGCCGGCGGGCAGATCATAGAGGTCACCCGTGATGACGCCCTGGATCACGTCGTTGGACGAATCTGCGTCAGTCTTGCCGACATCTGTGATCGACTGCCAAAGCTCGGGGGTGAGCGGCGAGTAGACGGCATCGTAATTGATGTTGAATACAGGGAAGCCGTTACCAGTCGGGTCGACGGCACCGGGAACCTCCGTGAAGAAGAGGTCCTGTACGAACTGCTCGACGACCAGCGTGCGATCACGAGCCAAGTCGTATCTCGACGAATTCCAGCTCAGTTCGTAGTCCCAATAGGGGCTGAAGAGCTGGCCACGGATTCCGACCTGATAGTTGATGACTTCCTCGTCGAACTGCTGGAACTTCGCCTCCGGCCCACCAATCTCCGCATTCGTGAAGATGCGCTGCATCTGGATCAGGCCGCCGTCGATGCCGAAAGGCGCCAGTGCGGTCGAGGCTGAGTTGGGTGCAAAGAACGGCGTCTGATTGAAGTAGAAGTTGAAAGCAGTGTCGATCTCCGCGTCAACCTGGAAGTAGTTCACGGAGCCGAAGAGCTCGGTGTTGCCAAGTTCGAGAGATCCCTTGGTATAGAAGTTGACCTGCTCGCGGCCGTTCAGGATGGACTGTTCGCCCACCCAGGACTCGCTGCCGCAATAGAAGCGGTCGCCCACGGTCGGATCGGGCCGGCTGGCCAACTCGAGATCAGGGAAATCTGCACACGGGTTGGCTTCGCCGGTTGCAACGCGCGGGTCCACATAGATCGGTGACGGGACGAACGCGCCGCCGAACAAGTCGATCTCGACTGCATTGCGGCTGGCGATGCGTTCACCGGGCCGCGGTGCATCCTGGACGCTGTCCATAAAGTCACGCTGGAAAGCGAAGATCGGGTCCTGATCGAAATACTCGAACGCGTAGGTGATATTCCAGTTGTCGCCGAGGAAGCCACCGACGCCCTGGAAGCGAACGCTCTCGCCACCGCCGTCGGTGAAGTCTCCGTAACGCACGTTCAGGTCGATAGAGTTGGCAAGGTCATCGCGCAGGATGATGTTGACAACGCCGGCGACGGCGTCGGAGCCGTAGATGGCTGAGGCACCCTGAGCGAGGAACTCGATCCGGTCCACCGCTGCCAGCGGGATGGCCGAAATGTTCACGATGTTGGACTGACCGTTGAAGGGCAGCGGGTAGTCCGAGAGACGGCGGCCATCCACCAGGATCAGCACGCGGCCGGGGCCCAGGTTACGCAGATCGATGGAGTTCGCGTTCTGCGTGAAGGTGCCGGCCTGCGCTTCGTTCTGTGCCAGGCCGGTAACCTGGTTCAGCGACTTCAGCGCCTCGGAGACCGTGGTAAAGCCTTCCCGGTCGATCTGTTCGCGGTCGATCACCGTGACGGGGCTCGGGCCCTCGATCGCGGTGCGCGTGATACGCGAACCCGTGATGACGACGCGGTCCAGCTCGGCGCTGTCCTCGTCTTCATCGTCTTCTTCGCCCTGGGCGAAGGCAGTGGTGGTGCCCATGGCACCGAGCACGAGCAGAGCGCTGGCTACTAACGCAGACCAGCGTTGCAGATTCAGGATTTTCATTACCAAGCCTCCCGGATGTCACTTGGCGGATTCCGCCGGATGACGGTTTCCATTGGGTTTCTAGTCAGTCTTTTTATGCTATCCGGTGTCGTCCGACCTGTTGCAGCAAGACGACGACCTTGGCGGAATTTAGCAGATTAGCGCCGATAGTGTCTATTTTTCCGGGATTCTTCTGTTGCAGCTGTGCAACATAAGGCGATTCGTGGCGGTGCGGCAAAAATGGTTTCGCAGGTTATTGTTTCCACAAAGAAAAACGGCCCCCCGAAGGGAGCCGCCTGGATGAGAGGCTTTCGTATCCCGCCGCGCGCAGGGGCCACTGCGCCCCTGCGCGGGCGTCGCCTCAGCCTTTGTCCGGGTTCTTCAGGTTCTCGTCAAGGAAGTTGACCACCTTGGTGTACCACTCCACCTGGTTCTCCAACTTGCGGAACCCGTGGCCCTCGTCTTCCTTGATGATGAGCTCGTAGTCCACATCGTGGGCCTTGAGCTTCTCCTCGAGGTTGAGGGCGTGGTCGATCACGACCCGCGGGTCTTCCTCGCCGTAGCCCATCAGAAGCGGCACGCGAATCTTGTCGACGTGGTTGATCGGCGAGCGTGCAGCCATGTCGGCACGCTCCTCGGGATCGTCGTAGTCGCCGATGGTCCGCTTCATCTCCGCCCTGAGCATCTTCCACTGGGCGGGCATGGTCTCGAACAGCAGTGGTATGTCGGTGACGCCCACGTAGTTGATGGCGCACTGGTAGAGTTCCGGCGTGAAGGTGATGCCGGCCATGGCTGCATAGCCGCCGTAGCTCGCACCGTAGATGCAGACGCGGTCCGGGTCGGCGATGCCCTCATCGACGGCCCACTGCACGGCATCGGTAACGTCGTTCTGCATCTCGGCGCCCCACTTGCCCCAGCCGGCCTTGTCGAACTCCTGGCCAAAGCCCGTGGAGCCGCGAAAGTTCACCTGCAGCACCGCGTAGCCCCGGTTGGCGAGCAGCTGCACCTCCGGGTTGAAGCCCCAGGAGTCACGGGCCCGCGGGCCGCCATGGGGATTCACGACCAGGGGGAGGCCCTTGCCGTCGCTACCCGGCGGCAGCGTGAGGTAGGCCGGCAGGATAAGGCCGTCCCGCGCCTCGATGTCCACCGGCTCCATCTTCGCCAGGTTCTCTTCCGGCAGCCACTCGTAGGCGATGGCCAGCTCCTCCATCTTGTTCGACTCGCGGTCGAACAGATAGTAGGCGGCCGGGTTGCGGTCACTCCAGACCGTGAAGACGAACTTGTCCTCGTCCTCCGTGGCGCTGGACAGGGAAACCTGTTTCTCCGGGAATGCGGCCTTGATGGACGTCATCATCCGCTCCCACTCCGCGTCCACGTAGTGGTAGCCGGGCTTGTCGGCGTTGTAGGTGACCATCACGGCGTCGTCCTTGACGTCCGAGGCGACCACGCCGCCCACGTCCACCTCCGGATGCTCGAAGATGAGCTTGCCGAGCTTCTTGTTCTCGAGGTCGTACTCGTAGATGGCGGCCTTGTCGCGCTCCTCGCCTTCCGGCGTGATATTGGAGCGCACCCACATGCGCTCGCCGTCGTCGCTGAGCCACGCGGGCGTGAAGCCGCCCTCGGCCACCTTGAACTCCACCAGTGTCGTCCAGTCGTCCTTCTCGGATTCGCGGTAGAGCACCTTGCGCATGCCGTCTTCCAGTGCCACGGCGCCGATGATCTCGCCGTCGTCGTTCGACAGCCAGCCGGCGATGTTGCCCGGGTTGCGCTCGACGTTACGCATCTTGCCGTTGTAGATGTTCATGCGCTTGACGTCCTGCACCACCGTGTCGTGGTACTGGCGCGGGACGGATACCAGGACCTCGTCCTTGTCGTCTTCCAGCGTGTTCAGCACCGAGGCTGTGAGGACGACGAAGCTGCCGCCGCGGATCTGGGTCTCCGCCGGCTCGATCAGCGTGCGCGGCTTGGAGCCGTCCTTGTTCACGGCGAATATGCCGAAGGACTCGTTGCCGTCGTTGTCCATGAAGAACAGGATGCGATCGTCATTGGCCCACATGTAGCCGGTGACGTCGCGATCCTTCACGCCGGTGATGGCCGCGGCCTCGCGGGTCTCGAGGTTGATGACGGCGATGTTACGGCGATCGTTCTCGAACAGCGGCGTGACGGCGGCCAGGTACTGGCCGTCCGGCGACAGCTGGAAGCTCGTGAACAGCGAGCGCTTGAAGAAGTCCTCGACCGGGATCTCTTCGACGGCCATGGCCGGCGCCGCGAGCATCAGTGTGGCCGCCAGTGCGGCGAAATATCGGCTGATCGTTTTCATCTTTGCTCCTGGTCCCTGTTGTTTGTATCCGCAGGACATGTAGGAGGGCCTTCAGGCCCGATTCGCGCGGCCCGATTACCGATGCGGTGGTCGGGCCTGAAGGCCCTCCTACATTCTTGGGTTGCGACCGATAGTAGCCAAAGAA
>CAYQZN010000174.1:0-5919 GCA_964421805.1 uncultured Woeseiaceae bacterium | reverse complement strand
CCGCCGGCCGGCTGCAGAGCCAGGGCGGCCTCATGGACGAACTCGGCAAGATCGCCCGGGTGCTGGGCCGCCAGGACGACACCGCGCCCCACGAGGTGATGCTCGTGCTGGACGCCGGGCTCGGCCAGAACGCGCTGTCGCAGGCGGAGAAATTCAGCGCGGCCGTGAAGGTCACCGGCATCACGGTCACCAAGCTCGACGGCAGCGCCAAGGGGGGCGTGGTACTCGGCATCGCCAACCGCCTGGGCATCCCCATCCGCTACATCGGCGTCGGCGAGGGCGTGGACGACCTGCAGCCCTTCGATGCCGAGGAGTTCGTGGACGCCCTGCTCGACCTCCGGGGCGGGGGCACGCAGTGATCCACCTGGAGAACATCACCAAGCGCTATGCCGGACACGATGCGCTGCAGCGCCTCACGCTGGACGTGGACGCCGGGGAGATGGTCTTCGTCACCGGGCATTCCGGCGCGGGCAAGAGCACGCTGCTGAAACTGATAGCGCTGATCGAGCGGCCCACGCGGGGCCGGATCGTGGTCAACAACCAGGACCTCGCCAGGGTCCGCCGCCGCCGCATCCCCCGCTACCGGCGCGACATCGGCATGGTGTTCCAGGACCACAAGCTGCTGTTCGACCGCAACGTGTTCGAGAACGTGGCGCTGCCGCTGATCATCACCGGCACCGGCAAGCGCGAGATCGGCCGCCGCGTGCGGGCCGCGCTGGATCAGGTGGGCCTGCTGCGCCGCGAGAAGCAGATGCCCGAGACGCTCTCCAGCGGCGAGCAGCAGCGGGTGGGCATCGCCCGGGCCATCGTCGGCCGCCCCACGCTGCTGATCGCCGACGAGCCCACCGGCAACCTGGACCCGGAACTCTCACTGGAGATCATGCGCCTGTTCGAGCGCTTCAACGACGTGGGCGTGACGCTGATGGTCGCCTCTCACGACCTGCATCTGATCGGCGGCATGGGACATCGCCGCATCGTGCTGGACAACGGCATGCTGGCCGGCGAGACCGGCGACGAGGAGCCGGACGGCCCGGTCTGGCTGCGGGAGACGCGGAGCGATGGCTGAGCGGCGCAGCGGCGGCCCCGGCGCCTGGCTGGCCCGCCACGGCGAGACGGCGGTGGCTGCTCTCGGCCGGCTGGCCGCACAACCCCTGTCGACGCTGCTGACCGTGCTGGTGATCGCCATCACGCTGGCGCTGCCCGCCGGCCTGCACCTGGGCGTGAAGAACGCCGCGCAGCTTTCCGGCGGCTGGGAGAGCGCGGTGGACTTTTCGGTCTACCTGGACCTGGACACCGGCGAGGAGGAAGCCCGCCGGCTCGCGGGCATCATCGAGAGCCGCGCCGACGTGGAGCGCGTGGAGTTCATCAGCGCGGCCGAAGCACTGGCCGATTTCAAGGCCGGATCGGGCTTCGGCGACGCGCTGGACGCGCTGGACGGCAACCCGCTGCCTCATACGCTGGTGGTACGCCCCGCCGTCGCCGGCAGCGACGCCCTCATCGAGTTGCTGCGCGAGGAGCTCGCGAACCTGCCCGAGACCGACCTGGTGCAGCTGGATACCGCGTGGGTGCAGCGCTTCAACGCGGCGCTGGACCTGATACGCCGGGTGATCCTGATCACGGCGTTGCTGCTCGCCGCTGCGGTGATCATCGTCATCGGCAATACCATCCGGCTGGACATCCAGAACCGCCGCGACGAGATCGTGGTGACCAAACTGATCGGCGCGAGCGCCGGGTTCATCCGTCGGCCGTTCCTCTATTCCGGCCTGTGGTACGGCATCGGCGGGGGACTGCTGGCGCTGGCGCTGGTCGCCGTCTCGCTGTGGCTGACGTCCGACGGGGTCGCCCGGCTGGCAGGCCTGTACGGCAGCGGTTTCCGGCTGAGCGGGCTGGACTGGCAGGAGAGCCTGACCGTGCTGGGTACGGGGGCGTTTCTGGGCTGGTTCGGCTCCTGGTTCGCCGCCGCCCGTCACATGCGGCGCATCGAACCCCGCTGATCGGCGGAAGCGGCCAGCGCGGCGAGCACCGTGCGCACGATGCCCTCCACCGCCTCGCGGGAGGGGCGGCCGCGGCAGATCACGCGGATGCCCCACAGGTTATTGACCAGGAATGCGGCGGTGGCATCGGCGTCGAGCCTCGGGTCCAGCTCGCCGTTCGCGCTCGCGCGCCGCAGCGCCCGGCCGAACAGCGACTCGATGCGGCGCAGACCGCCGACGAGCTCGCCCTGCACGTCCGGGTCGTGCTGGGAATACTCCAGCATCGCGTTCACCATCAGGCAGCCGCGATGCCTCGGGTCGTCAAGGGTCTCGTCGACCAGCGCAAGGAAGAAGCCCCGGATCGCCTCGAGGGGCGAATCGGCCTCGCGCAGGGACTCGCGGAGGCGCTCGGCGGAGTCGGTCTGGTAGGCTCTCAGCACTTCCAGGAACACGCCCTTCTTGCTGCCGAAGGCAGCATACAGGCTGCCCGGTTTCAGCCCGGTGGCCTGCACCAGGTCGCTCACGGAGGTGCCCCGGTAGCCGCGCTGCCAGAAAACCTCGGTGGCACGCTCGATGACCTCCGCCCGCTCGAAAGATGGTGGTCGTGGCATGTTCTCCCGCCCTTAAAAATCCCGTTCAGTCATGATGTTACCCATTATTGAATAGTCATTCAACAATATGCTATGATACGTCCCGTGAGATGGCGTCGGCGGGCACGGACAGACTTCCCGCCGCATCCGCTGGCCGGAGGAGAGCGAATATCTCCTTCGCGCCGAAGGATCGGGCGCCAGTCGTTTAGCACTCCTGAGATGTGAGTGCTAAGATTTTGAATGCAAGTCCTGACCGGGAAAGGTAGGAACAAGGAAATGACTACAGCTTTGGCTCGCAGAGAACAGGAAATGATGCTCGCCGGACCGGTGGGCAGCCTCGACGCCTACATCCAGGCGGTCGGCTCCGTGCCTGTGCTCAGCAAGGACGAGGAGCAGGCCCTCGCGCGCCGTTTCCGGGACGACGAAGACCTGGACGCCGCCCGCTCGCTGGTGCTGGCGCATCTGCGCTTCGTGGTGCACATCGCGAAGGGCTACATGGGCTACGGCCTGGCGCTGAACGACCTGATCCAGGAAGGCAACGTCGGCCTGATGAAGGCGGTGAAGCGCTTCGACCCCGACGTGGGGGTGCGCCTCGTGTCGTTCGCCGTGCACTGGATCCGCGCGGAGATCCATGAATTCGTGCTGCGCAACTGGCGCGTGGTCAAAGTGGCCACCACCAAGGCCCAGCGCAAGCTGTTTTTCAATCTGCGCCGCTCCAAGAAGAACCTGGCCTGGCTGTCACCGGAGGAGACCGAGGCGGTGGCCGAGGACCTGGGCGTCAGTGCCGCCGAGGTCACCGAGATGGAGAAACGGCTGGCCGCCCGTGACAGCACGTTCGACCTGCCGGTGGACGACGAAGAAGCGTATACGCCGGCCCACTATCTGCCGAGCCCGGACGCCGATCCGGCGGTACTGGTGGAAGGCGCGGACTGGGAGCAGGAGACCTCCGACCGTCTCGTGGAGGCGCTGAACGCGCTCGACGAGCGCAGCCGCCACATCCTCGAGAGCCGCTGGCTCAGCGAGGACAAGATGACCCTGCAGGATCTCGCGGACCATTACGGCGTCTCCGCCGAGCGCATCCGTCAGATCGAGAGCGCGGCCATCAAGAAGCTGAAGAGCCGCATGGGCGTCTGAGACGCGCCGGCCGGTCCGGCGCGCTGCAGAAGACTGTCGAAGACGGCGCCTGCGGGCGCCGTCTTTCGTTTACCTCGGCAGCTCTTGTCACGGGCGTCACCACGGGCATCACGACGGGCATCACCGATAACGCCGGCGCCGGAATTCCACCCAGCCGCCCTCTTCGAGGCCGCGCGGATCGTGGTGGGTCCAATGCACGGTGCCGCCCAGGTCGTTCCACTCGTAGAGCCCGCGGAAACGAATCCGGTCCGCCATGCCCAGCGGCACCCGCGGGGCCACCTCCAGGTTATGGGCGATGAGCAGGGACTGGCCGGCGGCCGTCCTCACCACGAAGCGCTGATGGGGGCCGTACTCGTCGTCGTCACCGAGGAGGCGCGCCACCCGGCCGGCGCCCTCCACCCATTCATCGTGGCTGCGTTTGTCGAAGGGCCGGCCGGGCTCCGCGCCCGACCGGCCCTTCTGCCGTCGTTTCGCCGGCACGCCGTCAGGCGGTGACCGGCACCAGGGTCAGCTCCACCCGCCGATTGGCCTGACGGCCTTCCGCGGTCGAGTTGTCGGCAACCGGCCGGCTCTCGCCCATGCCCACCGTGATGATGCGCTGATTCATCACGCCCTGGGACTGGAGGAAGCGCGCCACCGACGCGGCCCGCCGCTCGGACAGACGCTGGTTGTACTCGTCCGTGCCGGTGCTGTCCGTGTGGCCGGCGACTTCCACCACCGTCTGCTCGTACTTGTCGAGGACCTTGGCGACGGAGTTCAGCACGTCGAAGAACGCGGGGTTCAGGTCTGCGCTGTCCGTCGCGAAGGTCACGTTGCCCGGCATGTTGAGCGTGATGTTCTCGCCCATGCGGGTAACGCTCACACCGGTTCCCTCGAGTTCGGCGCGCAGTTCCGCCTCCTGACGGTCCATGTAATAGCCGACCGAGCCGCCGGCCAGGGCACCGATGCCGGCGCCGATCAGCGCACGCTGACGGCGCTCCACGGCGTCGTTCCCGGAGATGAGGCCGATGACCGCGCCGGCCGCCGCACCGATGGCCGCGCCCTTGGTGGCGCTGGCCGTCTTCTGTTCGCGGGTATAAGGGTCGAGCGTCGTGCAGGCACCCAGCGTGAAAGTCGTCATCGTGACGGCAGCGAGCACCAGCATTTTCCTGGATTCCATGATTGACCTCTCTTGTGTTGTCCTCTTTGACTGTCTTCTTCGACTGTCCCCGGGGATCCGATCCCCGCCCGGAATTCCCTCCGGCGCACCGAGGTTTCCGACCATCGCACAGTATACGCGTTCAACCTGAACGCGGGATTAATGCCGCGTCGTCCGCGCCGGGCGAGGCCGCCATGTAGAATGCGCCGCAGGAGGAGACGCCCATGCGTACGGCCGACTTCTGGCTGGACCGTTATTCCCGTCATCACCGTCATCGGCTGAACCGCGTGCTGCACGGCGTCGCCGTCCCGCTGGCGGTCGTCGGCCTCACCGGCCTGCTGTGGGCGCTGCCGGTCCCCGCGGCCTTCACCGATATCTCCCCGGCACTGAACTGGGGTACCGCATTCCTGCTGTCCGCGGTGGTCTACTACTTCATCCTCTCCATTCCGCTGGCGATCGGGCTGCTGCCGTTCGTGCTGGCGACCACCGCAATCCTGGGGCGGCTGGAAGGTCTCGCACCCGCGCTCTGGCAGATTTCGCTCACCCTGTTTCTGGCCGCACTGGTGCTGCAGGCACTCGGACACCTGCTGGAGGGCGGCCGGCTGCGGGTGCTCGAGGACCTGCACTACCTCATGATCGGGCCGGTGTGGCTGATGGCCGGTGCCTTCCGGCGCCTGGGTATACCGTACTGAGACGGACGGCGCGGCCTCCCGTAGCCGTTGTTATACTTGCAGGCCGCCCCGAAGCGCCGCCGCTTCGCCCGTTCGAATGCCACACCCAGGAGGCCCGGCAGTGGCCAGCACACAACCCGTCAGCTCAGGCGCCGGCCGCAACAGGCTGGACCCTCTCGATCTCTGCGACGTCGACGCCGAACTCGGCGACGAGGAGCGCATGGTGCGGGACTCCGTGGCCCGCTTCGTCGACGACCGGGTGCTGCCGGTCATCCGGGAGTGCTTCGAGAAGCACCTGTTCCCCCGGGACCTGATCCCTGAGGTGGCCGAACTGGGGCTTCTCGGCAGCTCCATCGAGGGTTACGGCTGCGCCGGCCTGAACGGCGTCTCCTACGGCCTGATCTGCCAGCAGC
>CAYQZN010000173.1:0-5930 GCA_964421805.1 uncultured Woeseiaceae bacterium | reverse complement strand
CCAAGCTCTACGAGATCGGCGCCGGCACCACCGAGATCCGCCGCATGCTGATCGGCCGGGAACTCCTGGCCGCCGACTGAGCGCCGCCCGCGCTACAATGGCCGCCCGCCCGAGAAGACGGAGAACGAGATCGCCATGAGTCAGGACCCAATCGTCATCGTCGCCGCCCGACGCACGCCCATCGGCGCCTTCCAGGGCGGCCTCGCCCCGGCGCCCGCCCCCGAACTGTCGGCGGCGGCCAGCCGCGCAGCGCTCACCGACTGCGGCCTGGACCCGGCGGAGATCAGCGAAGTGCTGCTGGGCTGCGTCCTGCCCGCCGGCATCGGCCAGGCGCCCGCACGCCAGGCGGCGCTGGCCGCCGGCCTGCCGGAATCGGTGGGCTGCACCACCGTGAACAAGGTCTGCGGCTCCGGCATGAAGACCGTGATGCTCGGTGCCGACCTCATCCGCGCCGGCTCCGCCGCGGTGGTCATGGCCGGCGGCATGGAGTCGATGACCAATGCGCCCTACCTGATGCCCGGCGCGCGGGCGGGCCTGCGCATGGGCCACAAGGAGATCCTGGATCACATGTTCTTCGACGGCCTGCAGAACCCCTACGACGGCAACATGATGGGGTACTTCGCCGAGGAGACGGCGAAGAAGTACGGCTTCAGCCGGGACGACCAGGACGCCTTCGCCATCGCCTCGGTGGAACGCGCGCGGGCGGCGGCGGACAGCGGCGCCTTCGACGCCGAGATCGCGCCGGTCACCGTGAAGAGCCGCAAGAGCGAGACCACCGTCGACACCGACGAGGAGCCCGGCCGGGCCGACGTCTCGAAGATCCCGAACCTGCGGCCCGCTTTTGCGAAGGACGGCACCGTGACCGCGGCCAGCTCGTCCTCCATCTCCGACGGCGCGGCTACGCTGCTGCTGATGAGCGCCGCCGAGGCAGAACGCCGCGGCATGGAGCCGCTGGCCCGCATCGCCGGCCACAGCGGCTACGCCCAGGAGCCCGCCTGGTTCACCACCTCGCCGGTCTATGCCATCCGGGCGCTGCAGGACGAGCTCGGCTGGTCGCCGGACGACGTGGACCTGTACGAGGTGAACGAGGCCTTCGCCTGCGTCACCATGGCCGCCATGCACGACGTGGGCATCGCCCACGAGCAGGTCAACGTCAACGGCGGCGCCTGCGCACTCGGCCATCCCATCGGCGCGTCCGGCGCCCGCATCGTCGTCACGCTGCTGCACGCGCTGCGCAACCGCAACGCGAAGCGCGGCATCGCCTCGCTGTGCATCGGCGGCGGGGAGGCCGTCGCCCTGGGCATCGAGACGGTCTGATCCGGTGCCCGCCCTGAAGAGCCATCTGGATCCCGCGGATGGCCGCGTCGCGGAGAACGCGCGTCAAATGCAGGAGCTGGTCGACGAGCTGCGGGAGAAGCTGACGGCGACCGCCCGGGGCGGCAGCGAGCGGGCGCGCGCGACACACACCGGGCGCGGCAAGCTGCTCGTGCGCGAGCGCATCGACGCGCTGCTGGACCGCGGCAGCCCGTTCCTGGAGCTCTCGCCGCTGGCCGCCGACGGCCTCTACGACGGCGCCGCACCGGGCGCCGGCATCGTGACCGGCATCGGCCGGGTGCACGGCCGCGAGGTGATGGTGGTGGCGAACGACGCCACGGTGAAGGGCGGCACCTACTTCCCGATGACGGTGAAGAAACACCTCCGCGCCCAGG
Source organism: uncultured Woeseiaceae bacterium (assembly GCA_964421805.1). Lineage (GTDB taxonomy): Bacteria > Pseudomonadota > Gammaproteobacteria > Steroidobacterales > Woeseiaceae > Lentisalinibacter. The sequence goes on along the minus strand of CAYQZN010000173.1, from coordinate 4,221 downwards.
AGATCGCATGGGAGAACCACCTGCCCTGCGTCTACCTGGTGGACTCCGGCGGTGCCTTCCTGCCGCGCCAGGACGAGGTCTTTCCGGACAAGGAGCACTTCGGCCGCATCTTCTACAACCAGGCCGGTCTCTCAGCCGCAGGCATCGCGCAGCTGGCCGTGGTGATGGGTTCGTGCACCGCCGGCGGCGCCTACGTGCCGGCCATGAGCGACGAGGCCATCATCGTGCGCAACCAGGGCACGATCTTCCTCGGCGGCCCCCCGCTGGTGAAGGCGGCCACCGGCGAGATCGTGGCTGCCGAGGACCTGGGCGGCGGCGAGGTGCACAGCCGCATCTCCGGCGTGACCGACTACCTGGCCGAGGACGACAACCACGCACTGGCCATCGCCCGCGACTGTATCGCCCGGCTGGCTCCCGCCCGGGACACGGCACCGCCGCACGCGCCGGCGCAGCCGGTGATGGATGCCGACGGTATCTACGGCGTGGTGCCGACGGACCTGAAGCAGCCCTACGACGTGCGCGAGATCATCGGGCGCATCGTCGACGGCTCCGAGCTGCAGGAGTTCAAGCCGCTGTACGGCAAGACCCTGGTCTGCGGCTTCGCGCGCATCCATGGTTATCCCGCCGGCATCATCGCCAACAACGGCATCCTGTTCTCGGAATCCGCGCTGAAGGCCAGCCACTTCATCGAGCTCTGCAACCGCCGGCGCATCCCGCTGGTGTTCCTGCAGAACATCACCGGCTTCATGGTCGGGCGCAAGTACGAGAACGCCGGCATCGCCAAGGACGGCGCCAAGATGGTGAACGCGGTGGCCACGGCGACGGTGCCGAAGCTGACCGTCGTCATCGGCGGCAGCTACGGCGCCGGCAACTACGCCATGTGCGGACGTGCGTACGGCGGGCGCTTCCTGTGGATGTGGCCCAACGCGCGCATCTCGGTGATGGGCGGCGACCAGGCGGCCAGCGTGCTGGCCACCGTGCGCCGGGACGGCACCGAGGCCCGCGGCGAGGACTGGGCGGAGGAAGAGGAGCAGGGATTCCGCGAGTCGATCCGCCGCCAGTACGAGGACCAGGGCAACCCCTACTACGCCACGGCGAGGCTGTGGGACGACGGCATCATCGATCCGCTGGACACCCGCCGCGTGCTCGGCCTCGGACTCGCGGTGACCGCCGGCGCGCCGGATCCCGGCGAGGGTCCCTACGGCATCTTCCGGATGTAGGCGGAGGCCGGCGGGGAAACCATGTTCCAACGCATCCTGATCGCCAACCGCGGTGAGATAGCCTGCCGCATCATCGAGAGCTGCCGCCGGCTGGGCATCGCCACGGTGGCCGTGTACTCCGAGGCCGACGGGCGTGCCCGCCACGTGCGCATGGCGGATGCCTGCCTGCCGATCGGTCCCGCGCCGGCCGCCGCCTCCTACCTGGACGGCGAGCGCATCGTCCGCGCGGCGCTGGACGCCGGGGCCGAGGCCATCCATCCCGGCTACGGCTTCCTGGCCGAGAACGCAGACTTCGCCGCCGCCTGCCGGCAGGCGGGCCTGGTCTTCATCGGACCCGAGACGGACACCATCCGCAGGATGGGCTCCAAGCGAGCGGCCAAGGAGATCATGGATGCGGCCGGCGTGCCGGTGATCCCCGGCGTGTCCGGCATCGCTGGCGTGGCGGAACTGCGGCGCAGCGCACAGAGCCTCGGGCTGCCGGTGTTGCTGAAACCCTCCGCCGGCGGCGGCGGCAAGGGCATGCGGGTCGTGCGCGAACTCGCCGGACTGGAGGAGGCCTGGACGGCCGCGCAGCGCGAAGCGCTCGCCGCCTTCGGCGACGACGAGATCATCCTGGAGAAGTTCATCGAGCGCCCGCGCCACGTGGAGGTGCAGATATTCGGCGACAGTCACGGCAACCTGGTGCACCTGTACGAGCGCGAGTGCTCCATGCAGCGCCGCCAGCAGAAGATCCTGGAGGAGTCGCCCGCACCGGGGCTCACGCGCAACCAGCGCGATGCGCTGCACGGCGCGGCGCTGGCCGCCGGGCGCGCCGTCGGCTACGTGAACGCCGGCACGGTCGAGTTCATGCTGGACGAACGCGGCCAGTTCCACTTCCTGGAGATGAACACCCGCCTGCAGGTGGAGCATCCGGTGACCGAGCTGACCACCGGGCTGGACCTGGTGGAGTGGCAGCTGCGCGTGGCTAGCGGCGAGCCGCTGCCGGCCGCCCAGGGCGAGATCGCCAGTCGCGGCCACGCCATCGAGGCACGCATCTACGCAGAGGATCCGGCGCGGGACTTCCTGCCCTCCACCGGCGGGATCGACGTGTTCGACTGGCCCCGGCGCGACCCGCTGGTGCGCATGGACACCGGTTACGAGGCCGGCGACGCCGTCGAGCGCTACTACGACCCGCTGGTCGCGAAGCTCGTCGCCAGCGGGCCGGACCGCGACGCGGCCCTCAGGCACCTGCAGGGCGCGCTCGCCGGCTGCGTCCTGTTCGGGCCGCGCAACAACCTCGCCTTCCTGCGCCGCCTGGCCCGCACGCCGGCGTTCGCGGAAGGCCGCAGCGACACCGCCTACGTGGACCGGGAACTCGACGGCCTGACCCGGGCGACGCCGGTGCCGGACGGCGTCCTGCTCATCGCAGCGGCGGCCGTCATGCGCCGACTGCAGCACGGCAGCGGCGCGGACGCCTCGCCCTGGGCCGCCGCGGATGCCTGGCGCGGTCGCCCCGCTGCCGGGACGACCATCGCCTTCGACACCGCCGCGGGCGAGCGGCGCATCGCGGCCCGCGGCGGCCCGCAGACCTTCTCCATGGCCATCCGGGAAGCGCAGCAGGAGACCGCCGATGACGGGGAATGGCACCGGGTGCGGCTGGTCGACACCGGCTGCCGCGGACTGGTGGCGGAGATCGACGGCGCATCCCGCGCGGTGGAGATCGCCTGCACCGCTCGCCGGGTCCAGGTCACGGTGGACGACGAGACCCGGGAGTTCGACATCGCCGACCCGTGGGCCACGGAATCGGCCATGCCGGAGACCGACGCCCACCCGGCGGCACCCATGCCCGGGCGGGTCGTCGAGGTGGCGGTGGCCGAGGGCGACCGGGTTTCGGAAGGCGACAAGCTGCTCGTACTCGAGGGCATGAAGATGGAGTTCACGCTGCGCGCGGGCACGGCCGGCCGGGTCGAGCGAGTGCGCGTGGCGGCAGGCGATTTCGTGGAGGCGGAGGCCGTCCTGGTCGACATCGAGCCCGACGGCGACGAGGCGGACAGAGACGGCACGGGCGACGGCAAAGACGACTGACAGGAGCGTACATGGATCTCGGCGGAGCAAAAGCGATAGTCACCGGCGGCGCATCGGGCCTGGGACGGGCGACGGCAGAGCACCTGCTGGCGGCGGGCGGCAGTGTCACGCTGCTGGACGTGAACGAGGAGGCCGGCACCGAGGCGGCGGCGGCGCTGGGCGAACGCGCCGGTTTCATCCGCACCGACGTCAGCGACGAGGCGGACGTGCGTGCGGCGGTCGCCCGGGCGGCCGAGGCGATGGGCGGACTCACCCTGGCCGTGAACTGCGCCGGCGTCGTCGCCCCCGGGCGCGTGCTCGGCCGCGACGGTCCGATGGACTCGGCCTATTTCACGCGTACGGTGATGATCAACCTGGTCGGCTCCTTCAATATCGCGAAGGAGACCGCGGCGATCATGCAGAACAACCAGCCGAACGGGGAAGGCGAGCGCGGGGTGATCGTGAACACGGCCTCGGTCGCGGCCTACGAGGGCCAGATCGGCCAGGCCGGCTACTCGGCCTCGAAGGGCGGCGTGGTCGGCATGACGCTGCCCATCGCGCGGGAGCTGGCCCGTTTCGGCATCCGCGTCATGACCATCGCGCCCGGCATCTTCATGACGCCGATGATGGCGGGCCTGCCCGAGGAAGTGCAGCAGTCGCTGGCGGCGCAGATCCCGTTCCCCTCGCGCCTGGGCCGGCCGGAGGAATACGCCGACCTGGTCGCCTATATCTACACCAATCCGATGCTGAACGGGGAGACCATCCGCCTCGACGGCGGCATCCGCATGCAGCCGAAGTAGCCCGGGAGTTGCCGCGGCGCCGGCGCGCGGCGCGCCTTACATACCGCTGTAGTTCGGGCCGCCGCCGCCCTCCGGCGTGACCCAGCGTATGTTCTGCTTCGGGTCCTTGATGTCGCAGGTCTTGCAGTGCACGCAGTTCTGCGCGTTGATGCGGAAGA
>CAYQZN010000172.1:0-5937 GCA_964421805.1 uncultured Woeseiaceae bacterium | reverse complement strand
ATCTTCTTCATGAAGCCGCGGAACTGCTCGTAGAACAGCCGCTGGCTGACGCCGGCCTGGGCGCCGTAGACCAGCTCCGGCAGGTTGTCGGCGTTCCAGCCGTGCTCGGCCAGCAGCCGGCGCGCTCCCTCGATGTCCAGCGCGACGCTGTCCCGGGACAGGTCGGGATCGTATTCCGGGACCGCCGGCGTGATGACGCCGGGGAAGACCTGGCCGAGGCCGAAGTAGAAGCTCTCGTTGCGCCGGTACCAGTCGAAACCCTTGATCATGGCGCAGCGCAGGGCATGATTGCGCCGCTCGCGCTCCGGGTCCTCGTTGTAGCCGATCTCGGGGAAATCCATATTGAAGGTCATGAAGACGAACCCCGCCTCCACGCCGTGATGCATGTGGTAGCTCTCCGCGATTTCCGGCGTGGGCGTGATCGGGTCCTTCGAGGCGAGGATGCGGTCCACCTGCTCGTTCGGCACGGTCAGATACTGGATCTCGTTGCCTTTCGTGAAGGAGTTCCAGCGGGCGGCGTTCTCGGTGATGAAGTCCATCTGCAGACGGTCGACGAACGGCGGCGAACGTCCCTCGATGGCTTCCACGCCGGTGTAGGCCTGGGTGGCGGGGTCGTAGCCCTCGGCGGCGAGGTCCACGGGCTCCTGCCGGAAGTCTTCGTTGCGCTCGTAGACCACCCGGGAAGAGTCGTAGGCCGTCACGCGGAAGGGCCCGGAACCGACCGGGTGGGAGCCGAACTCCCGTCCGTATTTCTCGACGGCTTCCCGCGGCACGATTGCGGCGTAGCCCTGGGTCAGCGTGTAGACGAACTGCGGATAGGGGTTCTTCAGGGCGACCCGGATCGTATAGCGGTCCAGGGCGCGGAGTCCCTCGACTTCGGCGTCGTAGTCCGAGCCTGCCTCTTTCCATTCGTCGAGTCCGACGATACGGCCCTGCCACAGCCAGGCTCCGCGCGGCCGTTGCGATGGGTCGAAATGCCGCTTCAGGCTGTAGACGAAGTCCTCGGCCGTCACCTCGCGGCCGACGCCGCCCTCGAACGCGGGGTCGTCGATGAAGTGGACGCCCTGCTTGATGGGGATGGTATAGACCAGGCCGTCGTCGGAGATCTCCGGCATGGCGGCGGCGAGGTTGGTGGTGACCTCGTAGGGTCGTGCCAGATACTTGAAGCGGTACAGCGTGTCGTAGGCGTTCAGGACGACCGTGTTCGCGTAGATGTTGGACGACTGGACGGGGTCGATGGTGGAGGGGGCGCCGTCCAGGGAATGGCGGTAGACCTTCAGCCCTGCAGGAGTGGCAGGAGCGGCAGCATCGGCAGCATCGTTGGCACCGGCGGCGGCCCGTTCGGACTCGCCGCAGCCCGACAGCACGAACAGACCGGCACAGGCCAGCACGATGGGGATGACGGTGGGGATGATAATTCGTCGCGGATGGGCCATGCCCGGTCTCCGCCCTTCAGGCACAAGCGCGCAAAGCTACCATTTCCGGAGGGCTGGCAACAGCGCTTCGGTCTTCGTTTTACGCTTGCTCAGGGACAGCCGCGACCTGGCTGCAGCTGGACCAGTTCCTCGATCACGAGGGTTTCGCCGTTCTCCGTCGGCCGCAGGTGACCGCGGACCTTCACCAATGCCTGTTCCGCCCGGGGAACGCGCCCATACTGGTGCTCGAGCCGGCGGTAATCGCCCTGCCGTTCGACCGGCCAGGTAAGGCCGCTGCGGCATTCCCGGAATCGGCGCGTGCCCGATGCAGCCACGTACTCGCCTTCGAGGTCGACGGTATCGGTGAAAGGCACCGGATCACCCTGGAGGGCGAGTCGATGGGGAAGGTCGGAAGCCAGCCGCATAGCCAGCAGACCGGCCTGCGGCCTTGCGAAGACGCGTTCAGGCCCGCCGCTGCGCAGCCGCAGTAAGGCTTCGTCCTCGTCCCAGGCCCAGCGGCCGATGCCGTAATAGCGCTCAGCGTCGCCGCTCTCGGCCAGGTATTGCTGGCGCAGAAAGAAGGCTCCGTCCGGACGCAGCCACAGGGAAACCTCGATTCCGGGGCAGTCGGCGCAGGGGAAAGTGCCCTGCCAGAGGCCGGTCTGGGGTGCGGGAACCGTTGCCGAACCGCCATCGTGCGGAGTGTCGCCGGAGCCGCCGCAAGCGGCGATCGAGAGCACTACGGCGAAGCATAAACCGCATGATTTATATCGAGTTTTCTGTTTTCGTCTGATTGGTGCCGGAGGCATGGGTTATGTCATGTCGGAGCCGGGGCTCACACAAATTGCCCAGTCAGTCAAGCCTGTGGTTATACTCGTCCCAACTATACGAATACTAATAAATAAATCGCACTTCTAATAAAAGTCCCTGCCCCAGGGGTTGGAGAACATGATGCGTAGCGCATTTTCCCGCCGGCGTGCCCGGCTCGGCGTCCTGTGCCTGCCTGCCGCCCTGGTCTTGTTTCTCGGCGTCGACGCGCCGGCCCAGCAGACGCAGTTCGTCACGCCGGGGCCGAACGTCAACATCGTCGGTCCGACCCCGGACCCGGACTTCGACCGCATCCCGGACTGGCGCCTGAAGCAGCAGCACGAGCCGTCATGCGTCGTCAGGCCGAATAACCCGGCCTACATATTCTGTGCCTTCAACGACATGCGTGCCTCGGACTGGCCCTCCATCCAGGGCGACGGCTGGATCGGCGTGGCCGAGAGCAACGACTTCGGCAAGACCTGGAAGAGCCGTCTTACGCCAGGCTACATCGGCCATCCCACGTCGTCCATCGGCCAGGGTTTCGCGGCGGATCCGGCGCTGGTTGCCATGCCGGGTATGGGCACGCCGGGCATGTCGGTGCTCTCCTATATCGCGAGCTTCAGAGACAGCGACCGGGGCGTGCTGGCCCTGCAGCGATACGTCGATTTCAACCAGGAAGACGGCGATTTCAACAAGCCGGAGACGTTCGTCCGTGTGATCGATCTGGGGACGGAAGGCCGTTTCATCGACAAGGTGGCGTCACTCTATGTCGTCAATGAAACCCAGGCCGGGGATACCGGGGAGTCGCAGCCAACGATCACCCAGTCCATCGAGGTCGAAGGCGTCGCCGAGCCGATCGAGGTGACCACGCCCGACGGCGTGATCGTCGTCGCTTACTCCGTGTTCACGGGTTCCGGTAACTCGGTCAAGCTCTACGCTATCGTATGTCAGGACAACGGCGCGACCTGCGCCAACCCGAAGAAGGTGTCCGAGGAGCTGAACGTCGTCACCGGCGTGTCCCTCGCCTACCTGCCGGGAGAAGGCATCTCGCTGACTTATCGCCGCAGCAGGGACTCCAACGAGACCGACGCCATCGTGCACGCGTTCTCGTCCAATCTCGGCAAGTCGTGGGCGAAGACGAAGACCACCTTCCCGATTTGCCCCTTCGACCAGCAGGCGAGCGGCGCCACGTTCCGCAACTTCACGTTTCCGTGGATGGCCGACGACGGCGAGCGGGTCTGGGTCTTCTCCGCGGATCGCGTCGTGTACGACGAGTCTGAGGGGCGGTGGCGGAGCACCGCAGCCGTCGGCGGATGCGAGCAGCTCGCTGATGCACCCCTGGGGACCTATCCCGGCATCCCGCGCATCGTCGGCATGTCCTCGACGGACGGCCAGAACTGGTACGGCAGTGCCGCCCATCCCGACGAGCCGTTCATCCTGGACCTCAATCTCGGCGGGAACGGCAGCGGCATAGCGCGTGCAAGCGGGCCGGTGGCGATCGGCCCGGGCGGTGAGAGCCCGACTGGCTACCAGGTGCTGCCGTTCGCCCACGGGACCAAGGGCCGGGTGGACGTCGCCTGGTGGGATACGCGGCGTGAAGAGGACTCCCGGGCACGCCCCGACGGCGAGATCCCGCTGATCTACGACTACAACGTCCCCGGGGCGCGCATCTTCCGCTCCGCTGACGTCTATATGACCCGGATCGAGGGGTGTTCGGCGACTACGGCCCGGGGTGCCTGCACGCCGAAGCAGCCGATCGACGACGGCCTGCTCTCGCCGGTGCGCGTCTCCAATTACGACACCATCGTTCTACCCGACGGCACAGTGCAGGAGGCGCAGACCAATCGCCTGAACCTGCGCACGCACGCCAGCGGCACGCTGGCCTACAACGGCGACTACGGCTCCATCGCGACGCCCCTGCTGCGCAAGACGCCGGCCGGTCGCTGGATTCAGAACAGCCTGCCGGAGCAGTCGGACGAGAGCGGCAGCTTCATAGCGAACGAGAACATCTTCGTCGCCTGGGGCGAGAACCGGGATATCCGCATCGGCGACCCTTCCGCGACGCAGCTGCTGTTCGCACCGGTCGAGGGCACCGAGGCGCCGGGTCTCCAGGCGCCGGGTCTGCAGGCGCCGGGCTTCCAGGCGCCGGGTTTCCAGGCCGCGAACGACGAAGAAGGCGCGGAGGCGACGCTGGCCGGACAGCCCAGGCAGACGCCGGAACTCGAGGCGGTGACCGAGCCCGACGACGATCCGACCCAGCCGGACGACTCGCCGGCTTTCTGCAGCTCGGTGAACTTCAGCCTCAGCCGCAGCCGGGACACGAACGTCTACAGCTCCCTGGTGGAGGATGTGCCGACGCTGGTCGCGCTCACCCAGAGCCGCCGGTTCAACACCGTGCAGCGCATGTTCCCGCTGGTCATCAGCAATCCCGGCAACCAGCCGGCGTCCTACTGCCTGAAGATCATGAACCAGCCGGCGGATTACCTGTGCACGTCAGCGGGCAGCTGCAGCCCGGCGCGGGCCTCGTTCGATCCGCTGCCGGCCTTCAACTATTTCGATCAGTTTGGAGAGGCGCCGCGCCGTACCCTGCTGGAGGTGCCCGTCGCCGGACAGTCCTCGGCCGCACGTTCGGCATTCGTCACCAGCAGCGACGCGAGCACCATCATCCGCGTGAATGCCTACGAAGGGTCCTGCCCCGCGGACGGCGTCTCCTTCGGCGGGCTCGTCAGCACCGTGGAACTGAGCGACGGCAAGCTGTTCGATCCGGTGTTCTGCGAGGGCAAGACCGATCCGACCTCGCCGGATTACGACCCGGCCTGCGACTCGGTGGAGAACGCCGAGGCGCACAACATCAGCCTCGCCTCGCCGGGGCTGCAGGCGCCGATACTGCAGGCGCCGGGCCTGCAGGCGCCGGGTCTGCAGGCACCGGGCTTCCAGGCGCCGGGTTACCAGGCGCCGGGTCTGCAGGCCCCCGGTTTCCAGGCACCGGGACTTCAGGCGCCCGGCTACCAGGCGGGGTCGCTGACCAGTCCCGGGCTGCAGGCGCCGGGCTTCCAGGCACCGAGCCTGCAGGCGGCGGCCGAGGGGGACATCGTCTATCAGGACGTGGTGTATGTGGTCACCGCCGACGGCAACGTCACCACCACGTATTCCACTGACGTCGCGCTGTTCGGGCTCGACGGGGACAGCCATCAGGTCCAGCTGATCGCCTGGTCGCCGAATATCCAGAATACGACCGGGCTGACCGCTGCGGACGGGCAGTGCGTACTGGCGCCGACTTCCGACAACGAGATACTGGCGACGGCCGACCTGGCCGCCCCGGGTTTCCAGGCGCCGGGTCTGCAGGCGGGCAGCCTCGGCGACGTCGCGCTGCCGACGGCCTTCACGCCCGACAACCAGAATGCCTATGACGGCGCCCTGTCTTTTGCGGCGCAGCCCGGCGAGCAGGTAGTGATCACTGCCCGCATCTGGGCAACCGGCGATTCCAGGACCGAGCTGCAACGTCTCGACGCCTGTTACCAGGCAGCCTTGAAAGACGAGCCTGCCCCGGCCGGATGTTCGCCCCAGGACGGGAAGGGCGTCGCCGCCAAGGTCGCATTCGGCGCCGCGGCCCATGGTTGCAGCACGCTGGACGTGGATACCGGCCAGCCCGGCGATCCCGACTTCAGCGAGCAGGTCGACTGCATCGACACCGGTTTCGAGAAGATCTCCCCGC